>JAYYEE010000356.1:0-8718 GCA_036160175.1 Planctomycetota bacterium | reverse complement strand
CTTTCACTTCGGTGGCAAGCGGCAAGGCGGCGTTGATCCTCATGGCGTGTGCGAAACCCGTCGGCCATCATACCGCGGCCGGGCGCGGCGCAGGAGGTCCCGCAACCTCGGCGCGACGCGACCGCCGTCTTACTACGCCATTTCGCGCGGCTGTGAGATATGTTACATGGCCGGTCGGTCCGTTAAGGGCCTCATGCGGGCGTAGTTCAGTGGTAGAACGTCAGCTTCCCAAGCTGAATGTCGTCGGTTCGATCCCGATCACCCGCTCCATTAGCTCCCTTGCCTACATGCAGGGTTTGAGCGCCTTCGACGAGGATGCCATCTCGTCTCGCAAGGCGGCTCCGGGTTCAGAGCTCTTGCCACCATCCGCTACCCCGAAATAGATGCGATGGGGTCGGAGGGGCAAGGATGGGTCCCATCCGTGCCATCACTTTCGGCCTGAAGCATTCTCCATCGCGCCTGGGGGTGAACGTCAGGCGGCTTTTCTGGCACTCTGGGATCCAAAGCGCCCAGTGAATTGAGCGTCTTCCACGTTTCCAAGGAGCAATCCATGCGTCTTCCTCTGTCTCTGGGGCTTCTCTTGAGCCTCTCGCCCACCACGTTCGCAGCGGCGTCTGCGGACACGCACCCCGCGACGACCGTATCGGTCGAGTCGCCGCAAGCTCAGGCGCTCAACGCCTGGAAGGCCCACCTGAAGAAGATCGGTTGGCCGGCCGACCTCCGCGACCGCCTAGCCCCGAAGCTGCTCGGCAAGCTCAGCAAGGTCGACGACAACGGCAAGGGCGGCAAGACCTACACCTTCGACGGGAGCCAGCCAGGAATGCTGGCGACGGTGACCCTGAAGCTCGACGCGTCCGGCAAGGCCGTCGCGGCGCCCGTCGTGACGTTCGCCGACATCGTGGAGGCGCGCTGATCATGAGCTCGCTCAAGAACACGTTCTCTGTCGGCGCGCTCGCCTTAGCCGCCGCCATCTGCATCCCGGCCGATTCGGCCAACGCCCAGCTCACGATCGTCCGCAACAGCACTGGCGGCACAGCGCCCGGCAACACAGCGGGCGGCGGCAGCCTGGACGCGATCTTCAACGCGGCCTGCGACTGGTGGGAGGTCGCGCTGGTGACCACCCCTGCCCACACCCTGACGCTCAACTACGGCTGGGCCCCGTTTAGCGGCGGCACGCTGGCTGCGCACTCCCTGGTCTCTCAGGGCGGCACGCCGAGTCGCGAGACCGAAGGCAACATCACCTTCGACAACGACGGCTCGACCGTGTGGTTCATGGATCCGACCCCCTGCGACAACTCGGAGTACACGACGTTCACCAGCAACACCAGCGACTACGGCGGCGGCGCGATGACCGACGATGTCGCCTGGTCAGGGGCTACCGGCGACGCGGCCGGGCGGTTCGACCTGATGCGCACCGCGCTGCACGAGGTCGGGCACGCGCTCGGGCTCAGCAGCGCCAACGTCGCGTTCCAAGCGGAGCGCGCCGACAACGACATCGACGTGACGGCGCCGCGGCCGTATGCGGGCTCGGTTCTGCCGCTGCAAGCGACGTCGGCGCACCTGACCACGTGCAACTTCTTGATGGGAGGCGGATGCGCGAGCTCCGGCCTACGCCGGCTCCCGTCGGAAGCAGACCTGCTCGCTAACGCACAAATCAGCCAGTGGCCGGGCATCAACCCCATCACGGCGTGCCCCAACACTGGCTCTCCGATCACGACGACCTTCGCGTCCAACAACGGCGGCGCCTCCGGCGGCGCGATGTACTTCTCGTTCGAAGCCCTGGCTGGCTCCGGCGGCGTCACGATCACCGACATTGACCTCAACAGCGACGCGGCCGCAGGCACCGCGGTCTCGATCGACGTCTACGTGCAGCCGAACACCGGCTCTTGCAGCTACGACCTCGCGGGGGATTGGATCCTGCGCACGACTGGGACGGGCGTCGCTGCCGGCAGCAACAACCCGACCCCGTTCGCGCTGAACTCGCCGCTTGAGTTCGCAGACGGGTGCTGTCAGGGCATCGCAATCGTCGCCAACGGCTTCGGACACCGCTACACCGGCGGCGCGACGAACCCGACGACCTACACCAACGGCGAGGTCACGATCACCGCGGGCGGCGCGTCCAACGCGCCCTTCACGGCGCCCTTGTTCGAGCCGCGCATCGTCAACACCAACATCCACTACACGCTGGGTGGCGGGCTCTGCGGTCCTCCGTTGACGACGACGTTCGCGTCGAACAACGGCGGAGGCGCAGACGGCGCGGTCTACTTCTCGCTAGAGGCGCTCGCTGGCTCAGGCGGGGTGACCATCAGCGACATCGACCTGAACTGCAACAGCGCGACGCTCGGCAACGCGGTCTCGATCGACGTCTACGTGCAGCCGAACGGCGGCAGCTGCAGCTACGATCCAAGCGGGGTCTGGGTGCTCAAGACGTCCGGCACCGGCGTCAACGCGGGCACCGACAACCCAACCAACTTCGTGCTGAGCTCGCCGCTTGAGCTTGGCGAGGGGTGCTGTCTCGGCGTCGCCATCGTGGCTAACGGCTTCGCGCACCGCTACATCACCGGGTCGAGCAACCCTGAGGTCTACAGCAGCCTGGATCTGCGCCTGACCGCCGGCGCGGCGTCCAACACGCCGTTCAGCGCCTCGTTCTTCGAGCCGCGGGTCGTCAACGCCCGCATCAACTACCTGCTCGGTGGCAGCTGCTCAGACACCGCAGTGGCGAACTCATACGGCAACGGCTGCGTAGAGACGTTCACGTCGTTTTACGAGGTGATGACGCAAGCCGGCATGGACCTGTCGGGTCTCGAGCTCTGGGGCACGGCGACCGCCGGCGGCCACCAGGTCCAGACACGTCCGGCCACGATCATGCCGATCGGCTCGCTCGGCGCACCCACCGCGCTCGCGCTCGGTGACGACGACCAGACCACGGCCGGCACGCTCGGCCTGTCGGTCGGCTCCAACGGCTGGGTCGCGCGCGGCGCCGGCAACAGCAACGGCTTCGTGCCGGACGTGGCGACGATGCTTGCCAACCCCTCCGAGGGCTACTACGCGTGGACCGACCTGCAGCCCAACGCGACGGGCAGCGGCCTCGTGCACTACGAGGAGTCGGGCACGCAGTGGATGGTGACCTACGACGGCGTGTTCCTTTGGAACACGACGGACCCGGTGACGATCCAGTTCCGCGGCGACGAGTCGAACGGCAACTTCGTGATCGCGTTCGGCGCGCTGGGAAGCACCGGCCCCGAGGACTGGCTGGTCGGCCACAGCGGCGCGGGCGCGAGCGCGGACCCCGGTCCGCGCGACCTGTCGCAGGCGACCCTCTCGGGCTTCCTGATGGCGGACGCTGACCAAGCTGGGCTCGAGCTCGCGGCGGTCAACTCTCCTGTGCTCGGCGGCGCGTTCCAGCTGCAGACGACGAACATCCCGGCGACGGCGGTGTTCCACGTCGGCATCCTGGGCCTCGGCCAAGTGACGGCGCCGCTGGCCTTCGCGTTCCCCGCCGCCAACCTCGACTGCAGCCTCTACGCGACCGTCGACGTGGTGCTCGGCCCGCAGTTCGTCCTCGGCGGCCCGGGCTCGTGGAGTTGGACCGGCATCGACCTGTCGAGCGTCAGCCTGCTGGGCGCGAACGTCTACTTCCAGGCTGCGACGCTGGACCTGTCGGGCCTGAGCGACACCGTGCGCACGTCGAACGGCGTCGAGATCACGACCGGCCTCTACTGATGGGGCTGCGCTGGGCCGTCGGCTGAGGCCGGCGGCCCACGTCTAACCGGCTGGCTTTTCGACCGACGCTGATCCATTTGGTGGAGCGGTGTTCTGGACCGAGACCAGCCTTCCCAAGCTGAATGTCGTCGGTTCGACCCCGATCACCCGCTCCATTTGCTCCCGTGGCTACTAGCGCGCCTTGGCGAGCCGGAGCACCCGCTCCCACAGCGCGTAGCGGGCCGGCGACCGGCGCTTGAGCTTCGCTAGCTCGGCCTTGCTGACGTCGAGGCACAAGGCGTAGACCTTCGCGAACTCCGCCAGGTCCTCGTGGTGGACGCTGTCGCCGTAAGGCGAGATCGAGACCTTGTCCTTCGCGATCGCGTCCTTCCATCGCTCGAGGATGTCCTCCTCAGAGTTCCTCGCGCGCTGCTCCATGATGTGCCCGGCCTCGTGGATCATCACCCACGCCCCGGCACGCGAGATGATGTTCAGGTACTGCTGCCCGCCGTGAGCCGCCGCGCCGCCGAGGTCCTTGTAGAACGCGACGCCGTCCTTGCCCTCCTCCGACACGATCTCGAAGCAGCGCCGGTAGAGCGGCGGGACCTGCTCGATGCGCTGCAACGCCAACTCGATGTCGAGCGCCGTGACATCCTCGATGCTGACCTTGAACCGATGCTCGCCCAGCGCGACCTCCCAGACTTTCCCGGGGGCCTCGCCGCGCTTCAGCTTCACTCGCTTAGGACCCGACAAGACGCGCGCCTTGTCCTTGTTGTTCTTCCCGAGGTGCTTCACGAGCGGGCCGAACTGCTTGATCAGGGGCCCGCTGCCGGGCAACGAAGCGGCCCCCAGCATCTTGTCGAGCTCAGGCGCGATCGCCTCTGCCCAGATCTCGTGCCCTCTCGCGCTCGGGTGCGTCGTGTCGGGCATCATCTCTTTCGACAGGCGCCCTTTGTCGTCGAGGAACGCGCTCCCGATGTCTTTGAACGTGACATTGTCCACGTCACGCAGCAACGCCGGCAGATAGGAGTTCAGCTCGTCGATCTCTTTGCGATGCGCATGGTCCTTGTCGCGCCGACGCGGAAACACACCGAGGACCATGATCTTCGTCTCCGGGTACGTGGCGTGCAGCTTGCGCGCCACCGCCTGCACCCCCACCGCCGCCTGTCGTGGGGTGTCGCTTCCCCAGCAGATGTTGTTCGTGCCGATCAGCACCACGGCGGCCTTCGGCGCGGTCTTGAGCTTCGGCAGGTTGTCCAAGCGCCACAGGACGTGGTTGGTCCGATCCCCGCCGAATCCCAGGTTGATCGCCTTCCGCGGCTCGAAGTGCTCCTTCCAGACTTCGGCCCCGACGCTCTCAAAGTTCTGCGTGATCGAATCACCAACCATGAGCAGGTCGATCCCGCCCTTGCCCATCTCCGCGACCTTCTCGGCGTGACGCTTCACCCACCAGTCCTCGGCGCGCGGCTGAGGTGTGATTGCGGGGCTCTTCGCGTCTTGCTGAGCAGGACAGGTAGACATCGCCGAGATGGACGCGGCGATCGCGAATGTGAGAAGGCGGTTCAGAGGGATCATCTGGCAAGTACGGCTGACGTGAGTCTACGCGCCTACTTGACGCAGCTATGCATCATGAATCCGCGCGTGCGAGCAAGACCCTCGCGCGGCCCACCACGGCGACCGTGCTGGCGCCCAGGCTTTGCGACCACGCGCCCTCAGGGCACGATCACGACGGGCGCCGCGTTCGACGCGAAGTCCGTCGGACCCAGCAGCACGAACGCGTACTGCATCTGCAGGCCGACCAGCCCGGGCGGCAGGGGCGGGACGTTGAGCTGGGCTTGTGCGCTGCCGGTCGGGCCGAGCGCGCCGAGGAAGCCCGCGAAGGTCGGCGTGTTCATCGCGGGCAGCACGACCCCGGTCGTGAAGCCGTCCACGTTCAGCGGCAGCACCACCGAGGCGCCGGGGAGCGAGGTCCCGGGCAGCGCGCCGCTGATGCCGCCGAGCAGCGCGTAGCTGCGGCCAGCGTTGGACGGCCCCGCCGACAGCGCGAAGTCGACCGAGCCGCCCAGCTCGGACACCGCTCGCCCGCTCGCGCCGAGCGGACGACACCCCTCGAACACGTAGGCCGCGCCCGCGTCGGTGCCGAGGTCGTCGTCTCGGAACATGCCGCAGAGCACCGCGCCGTCGCTCGCTCCGACCGAGCACGCGAACAGGTCGTCCTGCCCCCCGTCGGGCGCCGTGAGCCGCTTCAACTCCACCCACTTGGGCGCCACCCCTGGCCCGGCGACGTTCGCGAACACGTAGGCAGCGCCGCGGTTGAACGTGGGGTTCGCCGACTGCGTGTCGGCCTCCTCGGAGCCGACCACGACCAGGTCGCCGTCGAGCGCTACGACCTTGCCGAGGAAGTCGAAGTTCACCGCCGTCGACGCCGTCAGCTTGCCGGTCTCGGTCCACACCCCGCCGACCTCGTCGAAGACATAGGCCGCGCCTCGGTTGCTGTTTGGCACGCCGTTGTCCGCGCCGGTGGACCCGACCACCACGCGCGATCCCTCGATCGCCACGCTAGCGCCGAACTCGTCGCCGCCAGCGCCGTCGGACGCCGTCAGCTTGGCGACCTGGGTGAAGACGCCGCCGACCTCGCGGAACACGTAGACCGCGCCGCTGCCCGAGCCCAGGTCGTCGTCGCCGCGGCTACCGACCACGATGGTGTCGCCGCTCATGTCGAGGCTGTAGCCGAACTCGTCGAACGCCGCGCCGTCGGACGCGAACAGCTTGTCGATCTGCGTGAACGCGCCAGCCACTTCGCGGAAGACGTAGACCGCGCCCGCGCTCTGACCGAGCGTCGGGTCGCCGGTCGAGCTCCCAATGACCGTGACACCGTCGACCGCGACCCGGTGCGCGAAGAACTGGATGCTGGGCAGGTCGCTCGGCTTCAGCTTGGCGACTTGCCCCCACACGCCGCCGGTCTGCCGAAACACGTAGGCTGCGCCCACGATCGGGTTGCCCTGCACCAGCCCGTCGAAGTCAGCGCCGCCGACGATCAGGTCGCCGCTGAGGTCGACGTCGAAGCCGAGCAGCTGCACAAGCTGCGGATCGCCCGGGATCAGCTGCGCGGTCTCGACCCAGCCGGCGGCCGTGCGCTGGTAGACGTAGATGATGCCCTCGCCGCCAAACACGGGGTCAGCCTCGGGCGCGCCGACGACCGCGAGGTCGCCCTCGATCGCCACGCCCTGGCCGTAGTTGTCGCCGGGCATGCCGTTCGACGCGAGCAGCTTGGTCTGCGCGGCCGCAGCAACGGCGAACAGACCAAAGGTAAGACAGGCGAGGAGTTGCTTCATGGGGGCGCGAGGGTGAGGCAACGCCCAGTATACCGGCCCCCGACGCAGCCGCGTGGGCGACCGGGGCAAGTCGGAGCGAGCGCTAACCTTCGCAGCCGCAGCGGCGATCACATGGTCTCAAAGCGGCCCGACTCCGAGCTGCGGAACACCGCTTCGATGACGCGCATGTTGGCGACGGCGTCCTCGATCGGCGTGGGCACCTCGGCGTCGTCCAGGATCGCGCGCGCGAACAAGTCGCCCTGGATGCCGTACTGATCGCACGTTTCCAACTGGATCTCCTCGATCTCCTCGCCCCGCTGATGCCACATCTTGCACGGCACGTCCGGCGGCGCGTTGAACGGGATCTCGATCTCCACGCGCCCCTCGGTGCCGAAGATGTGCACGCGCTGATACGGCGCGAGCTGCGTCGAGCAGGTGAACGTCGAAGTGCCCGAGCCGAAGTCCAAGATCGCCGACGCCAACCGGTCCGTCTGGAACCGCGGGTCGATCTCGACGTCGCCAAACACCCGCTCCGGCTCCTTGTCGAAGAGGAACCGAGACAAGGAGATCGGGTAGCACCCGATGTCCATCATCGCGCCGCCGCCCATGTCGGCCACGTTGCGGATGTTGCCGGCGTCGTCGTTGAAGTACGCGAAGGCTGACTGGATCGTGCGCAGCTCGCCGATCCCGCCGTCGCGGACGATCTGGCGGGCGCGCAGCCACTGCGGGTGGTGGCGATACATGAACGCCTCCATCAACTTCAGCTCGGGGTGTCGCTTGCCGGCGTCGACGAGCTGCTGGCCTTCGTCGGATGTCAACCCGATCGGCTTCTCGCAGAGCACGTGCTTGCCAGCCTCGAGCGCGCGGATGGACCACGGCACGTGCAAGTGGTTCGGCAGCGGGTTGTAGATCGCGTCGATGTCCGGGGCCGCGAGCAGCTCCTCATACGAGCCGTAGGCCGTCGCGATCCCCAGCTCGTCCGCGGCAGCTCGCGCCTTTTCGAGGTCTCGCGAGGCGATCGCCGCGACCTCACACAGCTCGGCCTGCTGCATCGCAGGGATGACCTTCTCGGTCCCGATGACCGCGGTGCTCAGGATTCCCCAGCGAACTTTGCTCATCACTTCATCTCCAAGTCGTCAGATCCTCGCGCGATCACTTCCACACGGGGCACCCCGCGCTGCAACGTCACCGAAGGCGAGACGAAGCATGCCGGTGGAGCCGCTCGCCCGTCAACGCTCCAGGGTTAGCCGGTTCGAGCCGCTCTACGGGCCGCTATCTTCCTTGCTGGCGGGCGCAGACTCGAGGATCTCGTCAGCCCTGCCTGAGCTTAGCGCCAGGATTGGTGAGCGTGATGGCGTATAGCGAGGTCCGCGCGGTGACGAAGAGCGTCCGGAAGCCCTCGCCGCCGAAGCAGCAGTTGGACGGCGACTCCGGGACCTCGATCGTCCCGAGGACCACCCCAGCAGGGGAGAGCACCGTGATACCCTCGCGCGCGGTCGTGTAGATGTGGCCCGCCGCGTCGACACAAATCCCGTCGCAGAAGCCTTCGACCGTCCAGACGGGCGCTCGATCCAACGTCCCATCCGCGAGCACTTGGTACGCGGCGGTCGTCGCCGGCAGGTCTCGGAGGGACTCGTCCGGATGCCAATGGCCGCCTGTATCCGCGACATAAAGGCGGCGCTCATCTGGCGAGAAGGCGATC
>JAYYEE010000355.1:0-9839 GCA_036160175.1 Planctomycetota bacterium | reverse complement strand
GCGCGCGTGGACGTCCGCGTCGCTGAGGCCGAACTGCGCGGCGCTGAACCCCTCGGCCGCGATGTCGATCGCGCCCAAGCGGTGCCCCTGTGCCCGGCGCCGGAGCCAGTCGACCTCCAGCTTGCAGAACGGGCACTCGCTGTCGTAGAGCAGCGTGAACTCAGCGGTCATAACTACGGATTCGCCGGACGGAGCGCGCGGATGCAGGCTCGCGACCGGGCCCAAGGCCCTCTATAAAGGGGCGAGCTATGGAGCTCGTCGAAGTCGAACTCGCCCGCGTGGTGATCCACCAGAAGGGAGACCAGCAGTATCTACACCTGCGCGAGCGACACGGCACCCGCAGCTTCCCGATCGTCATCGGCTACAACGAGGTTGAGGAGATCAACCGCAAGCTCTGCGGCGTCGAGCCGCCGCGTCCGCTGACCCACGACCTCGTCGGGAGGATCCTGAAGAGCCTGGACCACCGCCTGCACCGCGTCGTCATCAGCGAGCTCCGCGAGGGCACGTTCTACGCGACGCTGCTGCTGGTCCCCCGCGGCGAAGAGGCCGCGCAAGACAACCAACGCAAGGTGGACTGCCGCCCATCGGACGCCATCGCGCTCGCCGTGCAGACTGGTGCGTCGATCCACGTCGCGCGCGAAGTCTTCGAGGCCGTGGCCGCCGAATCGCGCCGCTGGCGCTGGCGACCGGCGCGCGGTAGCGTGGTGGCGCGACCGGGCGAGCGAGGCCCGCGCGCGACGGTGGGATGGCCGAGCGGCTGAAGGCACCGGTTTTGAAAACCGACGTAGGGTCAAACCTACCGGGGGTTCGAATCCCTCTCCCACCGCCACTCTCTCCCGAGCGACGATGCGCTGCACGCAGCCCGCACCCGACGTCTACCTCGTCGTCAACTCGCTAGGCCCGATCCGCTGGTCCGGCATCTCGTTCGCGCTGGGCGCCCTGCTGCCGCTCTAGGGCTTTGGGTCACGATCCTCTACCACGCGCTGCGGCGCGCTTCGGTGCGCGCGACGAGGGACCTCCTCGAGGTGCGGGAGCACGGCCTCCGGTCGCGCTTGATGACCATACCCACCGACGAGATCGAAGACCTGCGCGTCGACGCGTCGATCGGCGGCAGCTTTGACTCCTACTTAGGCGGCGGCCCAAAGAAGGCAGTTGCGCGGACCACGGTAGGTGGCTTTACTGGTCGCGCCGCCGGAGAGGTGGCAGAGTGGCCGAATGCACCGCCTTGCTAAGGCGACGTACCGGATTCCCGGTACCGGGGGTTCGAATCCCCCCCTCTCCGCCAGCTTTTCTCCCTTGGAGAGCTGGGCCCACCGCGGCGCTGCCCGACGCATCATGACGCGCGCTCCGACGAAGACGCTGCTCTTTTTGCTCGCCGCCACCGGCGCCGCCTGTCGATCCCCGGGGCCGGAGCTGACGCTGCAGAACCCGGGCGGCGACGTCGTCTTCCTCGACGGCAAGCGCGTGCTCGACGGCGACGCTCCAGACGCCGAGCCAGCGCGCACCCTGCCGTTCCGCTACTACGGCGTGACACGCTGGGACGTGTTGCCAAACATCGAAGAGCGGAACGGCGTGCCGCTGTTCGACCGCGGCCCGCAGAGCGCCGAGCTACAGCTCGCGCCGCCAGCGAGCCCCTGGCTGTTCCCCTTCGACTTCCCGCTCGAAGCGCTCGACCGCCTGATCTATGGGCGGCGAGACGTCACGGTCGAGGCGATCGCCGCGCCGAAGCAGCGCCTCGAAGGCGCGATCCCCCAGGATGAGCTCGGCAAGCTGAGCGCTCGCGCCCGCGCGGCGCGCAGCGAGCGGTGACCACAGACCCTGCGCGCGTCGCCGCTGGCGCCCGCGCGCTAGTGCATGGCCTCGGCCGATTCGGCGGCGGCCAAGAGGCGACGAAGTTCCTGCGCCGCAGAGGATGCCAAGTCCGCGTCGCCGACGGCAGCGACGCCCCAGCGCTGCGCGAGGTCGCAGCCGCGATCGGCGACGACGGCATCGACTGGCAGCTCGGCCGCGAAGACCTCGCGCTGCTCGAGGGCGTCGACCTCGTCGTCACCAGCCCAGCGATCCCTGACGACAACCCGCTGCTGCGCGAAGCGCGACGCCGCGGCCTGCCGACGACGCAAGAGTGCGAGCTGTTCCTCGCGGCCTACCCAGGCCGCGTGGTCGGGGTGACCGGCACCAACGGCAAGTCCTCGACCGCCACGCTGCTGCACCGCGCGCTCCGCCGCGGCGGCGTCGATGCGCTGCTCGGCGGCAACATCGGGCACAGCCTGCTGGCTGACGAGGACAACTGGCGCGCCGACCAAGTCGCCGTGCTCGAGCTGTCGAGCTTTCAGCTGGAGCGCCTCGACCCGGCCCGCGCGCTGCACGGCGCGGTCTTCACGCGCATCGGCCAAGACCACCTCGACCGCCACGGCACGCTCCAGCGCTACCAAGCCGCCAAGGGCCGGCTCGCCGCCGCCGCGCGGGAGTTCGTCGTGCACGCAGCGGACGACCCGATCGCCGCCTCGTTCGCCACGCCTGCGGCGCGCCGCGGCCAGTACCGCCTCGCCGCGCCGACGCCGCGCGGCGCCGGACTCGTCGGCGGCTACGTCCAAGTCCGTCCGGACAGCGGCCCTCCCCAGCAGGTCGTGCACCGCGACGCGCTGCGGCTGCTCGGCGACTTCCAGGTCGAGAACGTCATGGCCTGCAGCCTCGCGGCGACGTGGCTCGGGGCGGGACACGACGACGTAGGGCTCGCGGCGGCCACGGCCGCCCCCCTCCGCCACCGCCTACAGTGGCTCTGCTCGATCGGCGGCGTGCAGGTCTACGACAACGGCGTCTCTACCGGCGTCGACTCCACCCGCCTCGCGCTGCGCGCCCTGCAAGACCGCGGCCTCTGCGTGCGCTGGCTCGGCGGCGGCAAGAGCAAGGACGGCGACTATGGCGCCGTCGCCGCGGCGGTCGCGGCAGGCGCGGCCTCCGCGCATGTGTTCGGCGCGGCCGCGGGGCCGTTCGCCGACGCCGCTCAGGGCCACGTCCCGACGACCGCGCATGCGGGGCTCGATGACGCGCTCGCGGCAGCGCTGCAGGCCGCCCAACCAGGCGACGCCTTGCTGTTCAGCCCGGCGTTCGCGTCCTTCGACCAGTACCCCAACTTTCGCGCGCGCGCCGAGGAGTTCCTCGCGCTACTCAGCGAACGTCGTGCGACGAGCGCCGCGGGCGGCTAACGTATCGACCCGTGAGCGAGCACATGCAGTATTGCACCGCGTGCCAGCAGGCGATCGCGACCATCGTCGTGATGGACCTCACCGAGGGGTCCGTCAGCGGCAGCCAACACGTCTGCGCGGCCTGCGCCGAGCAGCTCGGCGTGACCCCGCCCAAGCAGCCGAAGTTCTCTAGCGAGATGCTCGAGGACCTGCTCGGCGGCCTCAAGGAGACCCCCGAGCCGCCGCCGCCGCGGGCCAAGTGCTGCCCAGGCTGCGGCATGTCGCCGACCGACTTCCGCCAGAAGGGGCGGCTCGGCTGCCCGCGCTGCTACGAGGCCTTCCGGCACGAGCTCATGCCGCTGCTGCAGCGCATCCACGAGGCGCAGAGCCACGCAGGGCGGCTCCCGAGCACCACCGCAGAGCTGCACGAGCTCACGGCCACCGACGACCGAGAACTCAGCGAGCTGCGGCAGCGGCTCGAGGACGCAGTCCGCGGGGAGCTCTTCGAGGAGGCAGCGCAGCTGCGTGACGAGTTGAGGCGCGCGGAGCGCGGCGAGAGCAACTGATGACGGACCAACACAGCATCTGGGACCGCTCGGATGAGGGGCCGTCGAACTTCCGCCCCGGCGCGTGGCTAGAGGGCACGGGCCCGCAGAGCGACATCGCGATCTGCACGCGCGCGCGGCTCGCGCGCAACCTGCAAGGCTTCGCGTTCGCGCCGTCCTTAGAGCGCGAGGAGTCCGAGCGACTGTTCCAGTACGTCTTCGATCGCCTCAGCCATCCGGGCCTGCCCGAAGCGCTCAAGGTCATCGACTTAAACCCCGTGGACGACCTCCAGCGATCGATGCTCGTCGAGCGCCACCTGATCAGCCGCGAGCTCGCGTCGAGCGAGCGCCACACCGGCGTCGCCATCGACGAGGACGAGAGCGTCGCCGTGATGATCAACGAGGAGGACCACGTCCGCGCGCAGGTGTTCGGCTCCGGCCTCCAGCCGGACGAGGTTTGGCGCCGCATGGAGCAGCTCGATGACGCGCTGATGCAGCGGCTGCCGATGGCGTGGTCCGAGGAGTTCGGCTTCTTGACCTCTTGCCCGACCAACACCGGCACCGGCCTGCGGCTCTCGGTGATGTTGCACCTACCTGGGCTCGTCTGGTCCGAGGAGATCGACAAGGCGACCAACGTCGCCCAAAAGATCCACCTCGCCGTGCGCGGGCTCTACGGCGAGGGCAGCCGCGCCCTCGGCGACTTCTACCAAGTCTCCAACCAAATCACGCTCGGCCGGGATGAGGACAAGATCCGCGAGGACGTGATGCTCGCAGTCGGACGCATCGTCCAGTGGGAGCAAGAAGTGCGCGAGGCGCTGCTGCGAGGCACGGCGCGACTAAAGACGCTCGACCGGGTCCACAGAGCCCTGGGCACGCTGGAGCGCGCTCAAATCCTGACCAGCGAGGAGGCCCTCGGCTGCCTCTCGGCGCTGCGCTTTGGCGTGCACACCGGCCTGGTCGAAGGGTTCGAATCCCAGAACGTGAACCGCGCGCTGCTGCTGTCGCAGCCAGCCCACCTCCAGTGCTACACGCGTGAGTCGCTGACCCCGGACGAGCGCGACCAGCGCCGCGCGCAGCTGCTCCGCGAGCTACTGGGATGCGCCCCCTAATCCGCTTCTGTATAGGGCCTTAAGGCCCAGGTCTGCATCGCGAGGCGGGGCTCGTTCGACGCTGCAGGCGCTCGCTCGCTGCGGCGGGGCGGCCGACCGCAGAAAATCGCCCAACCGCCATTGCGAAGCTGGATCTCCAAGTCGAGTAAACCCTATAGCGCTGGCATCCGATCTAAGGACCGGTACAGCAGGAAGTCACCGAGGTTTACAGCATGTTCGATCGCTTCACCGACCGCGCCAAAAAGGTCATGAGCTTCGCCCGCCAAGAGGCGATGAAGTTCAACCACGAATACATCGGGACCGAGCACATCCTGCTCGGCCTCGTCCAAGAAGGCAGCGGGGTCGCCGCCAACGTGTTGAAGAACATGTCGATCGACCTCGAGAAGATCCGTCATGAGGTCGAGAAGATCGTCAAGACGGGGCCCTCGATGGTCACGATGGGTCAGCTCCCCTTCACCCCGCGCGCCAAGAAGGTGCTGGAGCTCTCGCTGGAAGAGGCCTCGCAGCTGAGCCACAACTACATCGGGACCGAGCACCTGCTGCTCGGCCTGATCCGCGAGAACGAAGGCATCGCCGCCCAAGTCTTGATGAACCTCGGAGTGAAGCTCGACGAGGTCCGTGAAGAAGTGCTCGAGTTCCTCGGCGCGTCCGAGAGCGGCGAAGAAGAAGGCGAGGCCGCTGAGGCCAGCGGCGGCTCGACCTCGACGTCGGGCAACGGCAAGTCGAAGACGCCGGCGCTCGACTCCTTCGGCCGCGACCTGACCGAACACGCCCGCGACGCCAAGTTGGACCCGGTCATCGGCCGCGACCAAGAGATCGAGCGGGTCATCCAGATCCTCTCGCGCCGCACCAAGAACAACCCCGTGCTGCTCGGCGAGGCCGGCGTCGGCAAGACCGCCATCGTCGAAGGCCTCGCGCAGCACATCGTCAAGGGCACGGTGCCGGAGATCCTGCGCCGCAAGCGGCTGGTCGTGCTCGACCTCGCGATGATGGTCGCCGGCACCAAGTACCGCGGCCAGTTCGAGGAGCGCATCAAAGCGGTGATGACCGAGGTGCGCCGCGCCAAGGACGTCGTGCTGTTCATCGACGAGCTGCACACGCTGGTCGGCGCCGGCGGCGCCGAGGGCGCGATCGACGCCAGCAACGTGCTGAAGCCCGCGCTCTCGCGCGGTGAAGTGCAGTGCATCGGCGCGACGACGCTGGACGAGTACCGCAAGTACATCGAGAAGGACGGCGCGCTCGAGCGACGCTTCCAGACGGTGAACGTCGAGCCGCCGACCCCTGAGCAGACGATCGAGATCCTCAAGGGCCTGCGCGACAAGTATGAGGCCCACCACCGCATCACCTACACCGACAGCGCCTTCGAGGCAGCGGTCGAGTTCTCAACGCGCTACATCACCGGCCGCTTCCTGCCGGACAAGGCCATCGACGTGATCGACGAGGCGGGCGCGCGCGTGCGCATCAAGTCGATGACCGCGCCGCCGGACCTTCGCGAGATGGACACCGAGATCGCGCGTCTGAGCAAGGAGAAGGAAGAGGCGGTCGCTGGCCAGGACTTCGAGCGCGCGGCCGACCTGCGCGACCAAGCCTTCAAGCTCAGCAAGAAGAAGGAGGAGATCCAGCGCGAGTGGCGCGAGCGTGAGAACTCGCGCGAGTCAGGCGGCACGGTCGACGACGAGGTCATCGCCGAGACCGTCTCCAAGATGACGGGCATCCCGCTGCAACGCCTCGACCAGGCCGAGGCGGAGCGCCTGCTCAACATGGAGAAGGAGCTGGGCAAGGACGTCATCAACCAGGAGAAGGCGATCGAGGCGATCGCCAAGGCCGTGCGGCGCTCGCGCGCGGGGCTCAAGGACCCGAACCGCCCGATGGGCTCGTTCGTGTTCCTCGGCCCGTCCGGCGTCGGCAAGACGTGGCTCTCCAAGTGCCTCGCGAAGTTCATGTTCGGCAGCGAGGACTCGATCATCCAGATCGACATGTCGGAGTACATGGAGAAGTACAACGCCTCGCGACTGGTCGGCGCGCCCCCGGGCTACGTCGGCTACGAGGAGGGCGGCCAGCTGACGGAGAAGGTCCGTCGCCGCCCCTACTCAGTCGTGCTCCTCGACGAGATCGAGAAGGCGCACCCGGACATCTTCAACATGCTCCTACAGATCATGGAGGAAGGTCGCCTGACCGACTCGTTCGGTCGGCACATCGACTTCCGCAACGTGATCTTGATCCTGACGTCGAACATCGGCGCCAACCTGATCAAGAACAGCACGGGCCTCGGCTTCGGCAAGTCCGGCAAGGACCAGGGGCAAGACAAGATGCGCGAGATGATCATGGGCGAGGTGGAGCGACACTTCCGCCCGGAGTTCATCAACCGCCTCGACGAGATCGTCATCTTCAACCAGCTCACCAAGGACGACATGCAGCGCATCGTCGAGAACGAGCTGGTCAAGGTGAACGAGCGCATGAACGAGAAGGGCCACGAGCTTGTCATCACCCAGCCGGTGATCGAGTGGCTGATCCAGAAGTCGTTCCACGAGGACTTCGGCGCGCGGCCGCTCAAGCGCGGCATCGAGAAGCACCTTGAGGACCCGCTCTCCGAGAAGATCCTGCAGGGCTCGCTGGAGACCCCGTACAAGATCACCGCGACGATCGTCGACGAGGACACCGTCGACTTCGAGATGATCGAGCGCGAGGTGCCGAGCGCCGAGGACGAGCAGGTCAACGCCGAGCCCGTCAGCAGCGACGCCGACAGCGGCGAGCAGCCCGAGGACTGAGCGGCACCGCGTTGCCACCGGCGACGTCGTCGCGTCCCTATGCGGACGTGACCGACGCCGTGATGATGCTGGCGCTCGCCGAAGGCTTCGGCGAGCGCGTGATCCCCGCGCTGCTCCAGCACGGCGTGGATCCCGCGGCGGTGCTCGCCGCCCGCCCCGTCGTCCCGAGGAGCGTCCCCCCAGCAGCCGCGGCCCGCTTGCTGTCTGGCGACCTCCCCGAGCGCGCAGCCCAGACCCTCGGACGCGCTGAGGCGGCGGGCGTGGCCGTGCTGACGCGCGCTCACCCGCGCTGGCCGCGGGGTCTCGCGCGGCTCGCGACGCCGCCGCTCGTCCTGTTCGCGCGCGGAAGCTTGGAGGCCCTCGACCGAGCGCCCGCGGCGGCGGTCGTCGGGAGCCGCACCCCGACGCCATACGGCGTCGACGCAGCGGCGCAGGTCGCGAGCGCGCTGGCCGAGAGCGGCGCGACGCTGTGGAGCGGCCTCGCCCGCGGCGTCGACGCCGCCGCGCACCGCGCCTGTCTGCAAGCCGGCGTCCCGACCGTCGCCGTGCTCGCTGGTGGCCTCGACGAGGTCTATCCACCCGAGCACGACGCGCTCGCGGAGCAAATCTCCACAGCCGGCGGCTGCTTGCTCAGCGAGCTCCCGCTCGGCCGCAGGGCCCGGCGCGGCCACTTCCTGCGACGCAACCGCCTATTGGCGACGGCGCCTCCAGCGGTGATCGTCGTCGAGGGCAGCCTCACGTCGGGCGCGCTGCACACGGCGCGGTTCGCGGCCGAGGCAGGCGTCGACGTGCACTGCCTGCCAGGCCCTTGGCTGAGCGAACGAAGCCAAGGCTGCCATCGCCTCATTCACGAAGGCGCGACGATCATCGAGAGCGTAGAGGCGTTGCTGCAAGGCGTCGGGCTCGCGTCCCCCGGCGCTGCAGAGGCCCTCGCGCTCGCCTTGGACGCGGGCGAGCGCGCCGTGCTGCGGCAACTCGACGGCGGCCCCCGCCCCACCGACCTCCTCAGACGCGAGTGCGGGCTAGCGGGACCGGAGACCCTGCGCGCGCTCGCGAGGCTCGAGCGGCGCGGCGCCGTGACGCGCTCCGCGGGTGACCTCTGGTCGCGCGCAGCTGCGCGCAGACGCTAGCGAAACCAGCCGCCCGGGCGGCGGCTCACCAGCCGATGAACAGGAGCTCCAGCACCGTCATCGCCGCGAGCAGCGCGACGCTCCAAGCGCCCCAACGAGCGGTCCTGCCGACCGCCGCGCGGACGGTATCCCGGGCCGTCGCGTGCTGCTGCGCGACGACGACCACCGCCACTAAGAACAGCACCGGCACGTAGACTCCGATTCGGAAGAACAGCTCCATCAGGAATCACCTCCGGCGTCTGCGGCCTTAAGGGGAAACACGGACCGCTCGGCGACGGTGAAGGCGTCACACATCACCACGAGGTTCATCAAGCCAGCGACCGTGCAGAGCACGATCCCGAGGTCCAAGTCGATGGGCGTCTCCACGCTCCGCATCGGGCCGGTCACCAACGCTGCGAACAACGAGCCGCCGCCGAAGAGGTTCTGGCCGATCCACCAGACACCGTATTGGGCGCGATCTACCGCGTGGCCGCTGCTGAACACGAGCCCGAGCGCGAACACAATCGTCACGGCCGCGCCGACCAACAGCCCCTTGTCCTTCTGGCCAGCCTTGGCGTGCCCCAAGCCGGGCAGCAACCATGACAAACCGGCGCAGAGCGCGGGGGAGGCGATCGGGCGCGGCGCGCCGCCATCACCGTCCGCGCCACCGTCGCGGCGTAGCCGCAGCTCCCAGTGGCCAGCAGCAGCCCAGAAGGCCGCCAGCATCCCCGACGCGGCGGTGACCCAGCCGGCGATGTGCTCGAGGTCGCGCGGCAGTCGCTGCATGCGCAGCCCCGTCGCTGTGCCGTCATAGGACAACAGCGACCCCAGGATCTGCGCCGGGAGGTTGAGGATCTCGGGGAGCACTGGCAGACCCAGCTGCGCGAAGCGGTCGAACGAAGACTTCCCGTCTGGGACCCCGAGCCCCCAATAGAACAGGCGCTCGCCGACGACGACCCAACCGACGAACAGCACAGCCGTGCAGCTCAAGAAGGCTAAGGCCGCGCGCTGCTTCTGGCCGAGCTGCCACTGCAGCAGGCCGGGCACGAAGCCCATGATGAACGCCGGCAGGCCGTTGCCCAAGGCAGGGTCAGTGCGGTTCGAGTCAACCATCGGCGGCTTA
>JAYYEE010000354.1:0-3688 GCA_036160175.1 Planctomycetota bacterium | reverse complement strand
GCCCGCCCGCCGCCCCGCACGAACGCGCCGGCTGGCGATTCTGCCGGCGTCGTGATGACCATCGAGATCCACAGCGTTGGCGCCCGTCGACTCGCGCTATCGTGCTCGCTGAGCCATGAGTCGATCTAAGCGAGTCCTCATCCACGCCGGGCTGCCGAAGACGGGGACGACCTACCTGCAGCGCTGCTTTGCTGACAACAGCGGCTGGCTGCGCGATCGCGGCGTCGCCTATCCGGAGTTGGGTCGCGAGCACCTCTATGGACAGCACAACCTGTCGCGGTATCTCGACGGTCAGCCGCTCCTCGACGCAGACTACGCTGGCCGGTCACCAGTCGAAGTGTTCCGGGCCGCCCTTGAGACAGACGCGCCAAGGGTGCTGATCTCATGCGAGCGGCTTTCGACCTTGAGCCCGCGCGCGTTCGGCATGCTGCAACAGGCCCTGACTGGGCATGACGTCGAGGTAGCGATCTACCTGCGTCGGCGGAGCGCGGTCTGCATCTCGATGTGGAGCGAGATGGTGAAGCACGGGATGCTCGAGAGCCTCGAGGAGTTCCTCGTCTCCGAGCTGCTAGGCGCGAGCGCGTGGGTGCTGCGCCCGGAGGTCGTGCTACGTCAGGTGCACGCGATGGTCGGCAGGGACCGCATGCAGGTGGTGATCTACGACCACCTCGTCGAGGACGGGGTCGAGCTGAGCAGCCACTTCTGCGAGCACCTCTTGGGGTTGAAGGTCGACGCGTCCTTCGCTCTGCCGAACCGGGCGTTCAATCAGTCTGACGACCGCGCGACCCTTGAGGTGGTGCGCGCCGTCAACCGCGCGCGCGTGCATCGCGGGTCGCGCCCGGACATCACGGAACACCTCGCGCTGGCGGCCTTCTTGCGCGCTGACGAAGAGGGGGCGGCGCTGATCGAGCAGGTCCGGGAGCTGACGGAGCAGCGCGGCGAAGAGCTAGACCTGCGTCGCCTCGACTCTGAGTGGTTAGCGCAAGATCAGTGGGTGCGGCGGGAGCTCGGCAGCAGGATCCTCAACCCGTCCTGCGGTGACGGGTTGTTCCGTCCACGCGAACAAGCGACGACACGCATACTGCGCCCGGCTGAGCTCTACTCCGCTACGCCCGCGAAGGTGTTTGACGCGATCGCCGCGAGGTTGCCCGACCTAAGCCGGTAGCGAGCGCTCTGTCTGAGCGCGGCGGATACAAGGTTTGGCTGCGGCGTTCGGTCAGCGCGCCGCGTTGAGCCCTTGGATCAGCGACCCGGCGAGGTACGCGACGACGGGGTAGAGCGGTAGCTCGATCAGCGTCCACTTTGGCCCCTTCACGATTCGCATCATCATGGCGCCACCGAGTAAGGAGAGGCCGCCGACGATCATCGCTAACGTGATCGGCGCCGTCGCGCCGAGCCACGCGGCGACCAAGCCGCCGATGAACGCTTGCCCGAGGTGTGCGGCCATGACGACGAGGAACGCAGGCGTCGGAAGCGTGTCGATATACGCTTGGAACGCGGGGCGGTCCTTCAAATCGAGGCCAGCCGGCGCCGGGTAGAGCACCTTGGAGTTGAGGGTGATGAGCGCCATGTTGGCGGACATCCCGGCGATCATCCCGATCAAGACCGCGCAGCTGTTCCAGAGCATGCTGGCGACGTTAGCGCGGCGGCCGCTGGGCGGCCCCGGCGTTTCGCTTGGCTGTCACTGCGTCAGAACGACGCGTTCGCGAGGTTGGTGACGAACCAGCCGCTCAGGGGATCAAAGCCCACCGCCTCGAGCTTGGTCGAGAACCCGGTGATCAGTCCTGGCGGCAGCGGATAGCTGCGGACGAGCGATGGGTCGCCGACTGCGCCGAGGCCGGAGAAGGAGACGTTGTTGAACAGGCCCGTCGCGTCCTCGATGACCAGGCTGCCCGGAGCGAACGGGTTGCAGCGCAAGGTGCCGAACGGCGTCACCAGGGGGGTGGTCGTGCCGATCGACATGGTGACGAAGTAGTAGACGTTGGCGGGGACCGCTGCGGTCGCGTTGTCGATGCGGACTTCCATCTGCGTCGGCGTCGTCGACACCGTCAGCTGCCGCGAGAACAGCTGGGCTATCGCAGGGCTGTTCGCGCCCGGGCTGTAGGTGAGGAGCGCGGCTTGGCCGCTTTCATCTAGCGCGCGGAGCGCGACGCTCGCGCGGCCGTCAGCGCCGGTCTTGGCCACAGAGTCGCCGATCAACTCAGCGGCGCCGAGCACCTCGAAGCCTACGGAGGCGTCAGCCACGGGTTGCCCGGCCGCGTCGACGACCTCCACGATCAGCGGCGCGGCGAAGTCTGTCGTCGCGTTCGTCACTTGGCCGGATCCCGCGACGACGGTTACGTTTCGGCTCGGCAAGTTCGCCGGGCGAATCCGCGCGAGGCGCGCCTCGGGTTGCGCCCAGAACGGGCGCTCCACGAACCAAAGCGCGCCGTCGGGACCTTGGCGCAGCGCGGCCGACCACGGCATCAGCTCGGCCCAATTATTGGGGCTTGGTTGGCCAGCGGCAGCGGCGGGGTGGGCCCAAGCGCCTGCGCCGTTGTCGACGATGCGGCGCGCGTGGCCTTGAAACCAGTCCATGTAGAAGAGGTTGCCCTCGTACGCGCTGCCATAGTCGTAGCTGCGACCCTGGTTGCGATAGAGCGAACCCGTCATGATAGAGTCGGCCGCGCCGTTGGGCTCGACCGCGATCGGGTCCACCATCCCGGTTGGTGCTGCGTTGCCGCAGGTGAACGGGCCTGCGACGAGGCCTTCGCGCCACGGCCACCCGAAGTTGACGAGCTTCAGGTGGCCGCGGGAGTAGCTGTAGCGCGAGATCTCTTCTTCGAGGTCGCCGCCGACGTCGCCGATGAAGAGGTCGCCGGTCCGCGGATCGATCTCCATTCGGAAGGGGTTCCGCAAGCCGTGCGCGATCAACAGGCTGCTGAAGCCGTTGTCGCCGCTCAGCGGGTTGTTTCCTGGGTCGAGGTCGGAGAACGGCGGGGCGGTCTGCGCCGCAGCCGGCGAGAGCCTAGAGACGTCCATGCGCAAGAGGCAGCCACGCATGGAGTGCACGTCTTGGACGTCGCACGGGTGGCCGTCGTCTCCGACCGTTAGGTAGAGCATGTCGTCAGGGCCAAACCGGAGCGATCCGCCCTTGTGGTGCGGAGTCGCGTCAGGCAGCGGGCCTAGCACGAGCCTGCCGCTCGCGGCAGACATCGAGAGGTTCGCGCTGTTCGGGCTTGCGAGCTCGCCGGTGCAAGTGAAGCGCTCGACGCGCCCGTGACCGCTCGCGTGCGAGTAGTACACGTAGATGAAGCCGTTCCGCGAGAAGCCGGGGTCTGCGGTGATGCTGAGGAGGCCTCGTTCGCCGATTGTGTGGACGTTTGGCAAGCTGCCAAGGCTGTGCATCGCGTTGCCTGCGAACAGCGAGATGCTCCCGGTCTTGGTCGTGATGAGCACGCGGCCGCCCGGCAAGAACGCCAAGTCGGTGGGTTGCACCTGACCCATCGTCGCCATCGTCTCACCGATGAAGGCGGACGGCGTTGATTGCGTCGGCGCGATGCCGACGGAGCTCAGGGCCGCGACGAGCGCGGTGAACACGTTGCGGAGCGTCATGTGACTCAGTCCAGGTGTGTATCTGAGAGCCAGGCGATCACGTGACAAGCCCCCTCGCGCGCTGTGCGCGCGCCGCGCGCCCCCCCCCTCCCCG
>JAYYEE010000353.1:0-3399 GCA_036160175.1 Planctomycetota bacterium | reverse complement strand
TCTTCTCGGCCGGCGCGGGCTTCATGCTGAGCTTCATCGCCATCTCCATCGCCATGGGGCCGTCCATCAGCATGGTCATGTCCATGTTCATGACCTTGGGCAGGCCGGTGCGGCGGTCGATGGTGACCTTGCCGCTCGCCTTGGCGCTCTCGACGCTCATGCCGCCGGGCATCTCCATCGCGTCGAGGTCCATCTCCATCTTCTGCTCGAGCACGATCTCGGCGTCGTTGACGCTGACGAGCTTGTAGGTGACCTCGGTGTCGGAGTCGCCCATCTGGCCGACCGGCATCTTCTGCTTGACCTTCCAGGTCTCACCGATCGCGACGGGCTCCTTGGGCATCTGGTTGAAGATCTGGGACGTCATCTGGTCGACGTCGACCCCGGCCTCGGCGGCCATCTCCTCGGGGACCTTCATGTCGGTGACCTCGCCGCGGTCGCTCAACGTCAGCGTGAAGGTCTGGCCGACCATGTCCGCGAGCCCCTCGAGCATGTCCGGATCCGAGCCCTCCTTGGCGCTGTCGTAGTCGATCTGCGCCATCGGGTTGTCCATCAGCGCCTTGACGCGCGTGACCTTCTGCTCGATCTCGGCCTTGTCGCCCTTCACCGCCTTCACGGTGTAGGTCTGGAACATGCTCATGTTCATCTTCGTGACCATGTCCTCGGCGCCCATGTTCATGGTCATGGTCATGTCCTGGGTCATGACCTGCTTGGCGACGGCGCCCTGCTTGAAGTTGAACCGAAGGTCATACTTCTTGGGGGCGTCCTCTTGAGCGAACGCGGGCGCGGCGAGGACGAGGGCGAGGGGGAGAACGCGGGCGATCAGCTTCATGGGATTGGAGGGTGGCTCCGTTCACGGAGCGAGAGTTGGGGGGGGGAGGATCATCGCGCTGCGGCGCGCGAAGGCCAGCGGCAAACGCCGCGCGCGGCAGGAAACTCCCCGCCGCGTCCTTAGTGGCCAAAGCAGGCGCGCGTCTGTCGCGCCTGACCATGCGCTTACGGCGCGCCCGACTTGGCGCGCAGCTTGTCCCCGGCGCCCTTCTTTGGCCCGGTGGTGGGGCCGCCTACGGCAGGATGGTCAACTCGACCGCGTTGGTCGCGCCCGCGAACGTCTGCGGCCCGCCCAAGAGCACCCCGGCGAGGTGGGTGAGGCCGGTCGGGATCGCCGCAGACGGCGGGATCGTCAAGGTCGCCTGCGCGCGGCCCTGCGGGTCGAGCAGGCCGAAGAACTGCTGGAACATCGGCCCGTTGAGGCCGGCGAGGCCGAGCTGCGTCAACGGGTCGACGTTGAGCGGCAGCACGACGCCTGGCGCCAGCGTCGTGCCGGGCGACGTGCCAGCGCCGCCCCACGCGAGCAGGTAGAGCGTCTGGGGCGGGTTCGCGCAGGGCGCGAGCAGCGTCGGGTGCAGCGCGCCGCCGGCGCCGCGCGACAGCTCCGCCGTGAACGGCCGGGTGAACGGCCCCTGCAGCTCCAGCCCCGTCGTGCAGGGGATGGACTGCACAAACACGACGCGGTTGCGCTGGTTGTCGGCCTCGTCGCCTTCGGCGACGGCGTCGAGGCGGTCGACGACCGCGTGCACCCACGACGCGTAGAGCGGCACGCTGTAGGGGAGCTTGGTCGCGAACGGCAGCGTCACCTGCTGGCCGGCGTTGAGGCCGCCGACGTCGATGGCGCCGAGGTAGACGTCCTGCGTAGAGTAGCTCGACGGGTCCTGGTTGAGGAAGAACTCGACCCGAAACGGGCCGGCGTTGGCGGGGCCGTCGTTGGCGACGGTCGGCGTGTAGGTGACCGACGCGCCGGGCGCGAGGAGCGTCGCGGACGCGCCCATCGCGGGCACGCGGAGCTGCGCCATGGTGGGGTCGCTGATGAGCACGTCCCACTCCACGGTCTCGAGCATCAAGTCCTGCGGGTCACGGCGGACCCGGTCGCTCTGGTCGAGCACGCTGGCCGTGACGGTGTGGGCGCCGGTCGCATACTGGGTCGAGTCGAGCGTGAAGCTCGCGGCCACCGCGCCGGGCTGCACGACCCCGTCAACGGACCACGTGATCTGCGGGCTGTTGCTCGCTGGGACGAAGTGCGTGAACGAGAACGTCTGGGCGGCGGGGACGATCAGCTGCTGCGTCGTCGCCGCGTCGGGCGTCGTCGAGGTGATCACGTTCGCGCTGGCGTTGGTGATCAGCGTGATGTTCTCCTGGCAGACGCGGCAGAGCACCTGGCCGAGCGAGCGCATCAGGCAGTTGTTGCGAGGGCGGTAGAGCCCGAACTGGTGGTAGCCAGCACCCTGGAACGAGCTGATCCCTTGGGTGCCTTGCCAGATCTGCCACTTCGAGCCGGCGGGGTCGGCCGTGATGTTGACCTGGCTGGGCTCGTTGCCGGTGTAGGTCTGGCCAGCGTATTCGTACTCGTCGGCGAGCTGGCCGAGGCTGTGGCCCAGCTCGTGGGCCTGCACCTCGCTCATGTCGGTGCCGTTGTAGCTGACCGCGAAGGTCGACGCGCAGCCGCCGTAGCGGTCGTCGTTGACCATCACCAGCACGCGGCCTTCGGTCGCGGGCGCGAGCGCGGCATCAGCGAGCGCCTGTGAGGTGTTCTGGATGTAGAGGCCCCGCGCGGTGCCGCCGTAGTTGTCGGTGGCGTCGTAGACGGTGTTGACGAAGACCGGGGGCGTCTCGTCCGGTCGGTCAGCGCCGCTGTCCTGGCTCGCGCGGAAGACCGTGTGGACGTTGTAGTAGGCCGAGAACGTCTGGTACGGCTCCTTCTGGAAGAGCGCTGTGAGGAACGTCGTGACGTCGTTGTCGAACTTGTTCTGTTCGGTGACTTGGTAGCCGTCGCCGAGGATCACCATGTCGTAGCGGCTCTCGGTCGTGCCGTTGTTGATCACGGTGTTGACGATCTGCGCCTGCAGGCCGGCGGCGAGCAGCGCGGTTGCGAGGAGCGCTCTCATCGCGCGTCCCCCGCGAGCTCGCGCACCTCGCTCGCTGGGACCTCGCCGAGCGGCGTCACGACGCCGGCGGCGTCGGCGCGCGAGAAGCGGTAGCGCGCGGCCTGCGCGTATCGCGGGGCGCTGACCAACATGCCGATCTTGGAGTCGACGACGACGCAGCCGCGGACGACGGCGGGCTTACCCTTGGCGCCGGCGTGCGTCGCGAACGGGCGCACGTCGAGCGGGACCGCGGCGAGCGCCGCGCCGGCCGCGTCGAGGACCTCGAGGCGCCACGCGCTCGAGAACCCCTTCGGCGCGCCTGCCCACGGCGCGTCCTTCTTGCTCGCGAAGGTGACGTCGAGGCCGTCGCGGTCGCCCTCGACGACGAGGACGTAGTGGCCGTCGGCGCGCGCGGGGCGGTCGACCGCCGCCCGCGGCGCCGACAGGGGCGCCGCGTGGTGTCGCTCGGCTAGCAAGACAG
>JAYYEE010000352.1:0-4606 GCA_036160175.1 Planctomycetota bacterium | reverse complement strand
AAGAACGGCTCCTGGATCCGCTCGACGCCGACCGTCGACGAGGACTCGGTCTACATCGCGGGCATGCTCGACGTGCTGGTGTGCCTCGACAAGGAGACAGGCGAAGAGCGCTGGCGCGCGGACTTCGTCGAGCGCTTCGAGGCGCCGAAGCCCGACTTCGGCTTCGTCTGCTCACCGCTCGTCGTCGGAGACCACGTCTACGTGCAAGCCGGCGCGAGCTTCGTCAAGGTCGACAAGAAGACTGGCGAGACCGTCTGGCGCTCGATGCAGGACGGCGGCGGCATGTTCGGCAGCGCGTTCAGCTCCCCGACCATGGCGACGATCGCCGGCAAGGAGCAGCTCTTGGTCCAGAGCCGCACGACGCTCGCAGGGGTCGCCCCCGCCGACGGCGAGGTGCTCTGGTCGCAGAAGGTCCGCGCCTTCCGCGGCATGAACATCCTCACGCCGCAACCCTACAAAGACTCCGTGTTCGTCTCGGCCTACGGCGGCCGCGCCCACCTCTTTGACGTCACCGCCGACTCAGACGCCTTCGCTGCCAAGGACGCGTGGAACAACCGCGCGCAAGGCAACATGACGTCGCCCGTCGTGATCGGCAAGCACGCCTACCTGTACCTGCGCGCGAAGCGCTTCTCTTGCGTCAACCTCGAGAGCGGCGAGGAGGTTTGGCGCTCTGAGGGGATGGGTGACGAGTACTGGTCGCTGGTCGCGCAGGGCAAGCGCTTGCTGGCGCTGACGGAGGCCGGCGAGCTCCACCTGATCGAGCACAACCCGAGCGAGCTGAAGATCCTCGACACGCTCGAGATCTCCGAAGGCAAGACCTGGGCGCACCTGTGCGCCGACGGAGGGCAGCTAATCGTGCGGGAGCAAGACGGGCTGGCCGCCTACACCTGGAAGTGACCGCCGGCAATCCGAGCGCAGCCGGCCGAATTGTGGGCTGAACGCGGGCAAGCACGCGCGGCGCGATATCGTGCCGACCATGCACGCCCGCCACGCCTTCGCCGCTCTCACGCTCGCAGCGTCCGCGCTGCACGCCCAGCACTGGCCGTCCTACCACGGCGACCATGGTCGCGGCTACGCCGACGGCTTCCCGACGCCGACCAAGTGGGACGTCGAGACCGATCAGAACATCGCCTGGGAGACGTCGATCCCCGGGCTGTCGCACGCCTCGCCGGTCGTCTGGGGCGACCGCGTCTACGTCGTGACCGCCGTCAAGGAGGGCGACGCTGAGGCCGAGCTGCGAGTCGGGCTCTACGGAGACATCGGGTCGGTAGAGGACGACACGCCGCACGAGTTCCGCCTGCTGTGCATCGACCGGACCAGCGGAGACGTGCTCTGGTCGCGCGTGGCCTGGGAGGGCGTGCCAGCGGTCAAGCGGCACCCCAAGGGCTCACACGCGGCGTCGACGCCGGCGACCGACGGGCAGCACATCGCCGTGTTCTTCGGATCCGAAGGCCTCCACCTCTTCGGCGACGACGGCGCGCTGCTCTGGAGCAAGAGCTTCGGCGTGCTCGACTCGGGCTTCTTCCGCATGCCGAGCGCGCAGTGGGGATGGGCCAGCTCGCCCGTGATCCACGATGGCCGGGTCTACATCCCGGCAGACCACCAAGGAGACAGCTTCGTGGCCGGGTTCGACGTCACCACGGGGGAAGAGGTCTGGCGCACCGCGCGCGACGAGGTCCCCACTTGGAGCACGCCGACGGTGCACGTGACGGACGCGCGACGCCAGCTGGTGCTCAACGGCTGGAGGCACATGGGCGGATATGACCTCGACACCGGGGAAGCGCTCTGGTGGTTGCGCGGGACCGGCGACATCCCGGTCCCGACGCCGATCGCGGCCCACGGGTTAGTGTTCTTGACCAGCGCGCACGGCGGCCCCGCGCGCATCCTCGCGATCGACGAGGACGCCGAAGGCGAGCTGACGCTGAAACCCGACGGTGAGCGCTTGGTATGGGCCGACCGCCGCTTCGGCGCCTACATGCAGACGCCGTTCGTATACGGCGACGAGCTCTACGTATGTCGCGACAACGGCGTGGTCACCTGCTGGGACGCGAAGTCCGGGACGCAACACTATCGGCAGCGGCTCACGGCTGGCGTCGGCTACACCGCCTCCGGCGTGGCGGCGGACGGCAAGCTCTACTACCCGAGCGAGGAGGGCGACGTGCACGTCGTCAAGGCGGGCACGTCCTACGAGCTGCTCGCCGTCAACTCGCTCGGCGAGACCTGCATGGCGTCTCCGGCGATCAGCCAGGGGATGCTGCTCTTTCGGACGCGCAGCCGCCTCATCGCGGTCGCAGCCGACGCGGAGTAGCGTCAGCGGCGCAGCGCGCCCAGCAGGGAGCGGAGCGAGGGCGGCTGCTCCTTGAGCCGCAGGAACCGCCGCTCGAGCAACGCGTAGCTCGCGCCCGCCGCGGCCGCAGACAGGGCCGTGAACACGACGAAGAACGCGACGCGCGACTCCGCCAACCCCGCGCCGCCGAGCGACCGGAGCAGCGCGCTCGTGGCGCCCGAGAACTGGCCGTGCAAGACGTAGACCCCGTAGCTGACTACGCCGAGGAAGCGGGCTGGCTTGCAGCAGAGCAACGGGCTCAAGACGTTGCGGTCGTTGAGCGCGACCGCCGCGACCAGCGCGGCCATCAGCAGCTGCGCGCCGAGCTCGGTCGCACCGATCAGCTCGCCTGAGGCGATGGCGACGACCCCGAGGAGCGACGCCGCGACGACGACCGGCGCGAACCGATGGCCAAGCACGCGCTGGAGCATGGTGAATCCGGCCGGTCGTTCCAGGACCAACGCGAGGCCGCAGCCGATGAGGATGGTCCGGAACGGGATCAACAGCCGACCGCTCGCGCCGCTCTCGCTCCCGAGCCACAGCGTCGCGACGGTGACCGCTGCGAGCGCCGCCCATCCCGCGGCTGCGCGGCCAAGCATCAGCAGGAGCGGCCAGGCCAAGTAAAACTGCTCTTCGACCGCGAGGCTCCAGCCTCGCTCGAAGACGTGGTCGCGGCCGTGCTCGACCCAGTTCGTCAGGTAGAGCGCATAGGTCGGCAGGACCTCCAAATACTCGCTGAGCTTCGTGCGGTCGGTCGCGGCGTATAGGCCGAGCAGGCCGATCAAGTAGGCGTAGTACAGCGGGAAGATGCGCAGCGAGCGCCGCCAATAAAAGCGCTTGAGGTCGATGCGCCCGTCGCGCTGCTGCCGCGCCAGGATCGTCGTGATCAAGAACCCGCTGAGGACGAAGAAGAGATCCACGCCCAGGTATCCCCGGCCGAAGACCGGGTGCGCGAACGGCGCCGTCCCGAGAGAGTGGTGCCACAGCACGGCGAGGATGGCGGCGCAGCGCAGCCCGTCGAGCCCCGCAAAGTGCCCGCGGCTGAGGAAGCTCCGGTGGGCGTCGGCGAATGCGGTGGCCTGCGACACGACCGCGATCATAGACCGCGCGCGAATGGTGGGCGATGAGGGACTCGAACCCCCGACATCCTCCTTGTAAGGGAGGCGCTCTAGCCAACTGAGCTAATCGCCCGCACCGGGCCGGACAGTCTAGCCAGGGCGCCTGGGCGTTCTAGCCACCAGCCTGGTTCTCGTCCGCTGTCGCCGCTGCTGCAGGCCCCGCCGCGGTCGGCCTCGCCGGCGCTGCCCGCGGCTCCGTTGGCGTCCGCATCACCACGTCGTCGTCCGCGACCCAAGCCCACCGGAGCGCATAATCGAGCACCTCGACCGGCGCGCCGAGCGCGGCGTGACCCATCCCCGCCAGGCACGTCGCGGGAAAGAACATCCACTCTCCCCCAGAGTGATCCCCGAGGCGGTCTCCGCTGAGCTCACGGATCGGCCACGTGACCGGCAGCAGGGCGATGGACGCGACCCCGCCGACCGTGCCGCCGACCCAGGCGCCAAGACCCGCGAGCGCGCGGACGTAGATGGGGCGACCAAACTCCGGCGGAGGGCTGGCGGCGTCGAGCTGCTCAATCGTGGTCGGGATCGAGCAGGCACAGATGCCGAGCAGCGGCAAGAGGGTCCATCGGCGCAGCCGTCGCGTCATGTAGGCAGCTTAACAAGCCGCCGCGCTGGGCGCAGGAATGTCCCGGCGACGGCGACGATACTCGTCCAGCCGCACAGCGTCGGCAGCGCGCCCGTCCCGCTCGTCCACTGCGCGCTGCAGCGCGCGGCGAGCAGACATGGCGTCGCTCGCCCGACGCAACCGCGCGAGCTCTTGCGCGTCTTCGTCGCCGACGCTCCGCAGAACCCTGTCCACGTGCGCGAGCACGGCCGCAGCCTGGTCCAGATCTCCTGTCGCGATCCACGCGTTGGCCAACTCGTTGGCGCAGTCGAGCACCTGCCGCGTCGTGCTCGCACACTCGAGCGCGGCCTGGAGCTGCGCCGTCGCCCGGTCGGTCGCGCCGCGGGCCAACCACAACTTCCCGATCCAGACTCGGGCGCGCTGGGCGCGCGCCGTGCGCGGATCCACGCGCGCTGCCTCCGCATAGGTCTGCATCGCAGCGGTGGAGCGCCCTTGGCGACGCTGCATGTCCGCCGCTGCCGACAGCCCGCGCTGTCCAAACCGGAGCCTGTCCTCGCGCGCGGCGACGAGGTAGCCGCGCTCTGCGAGCAACAA
>JAYYEE010000351.1:0-11274 GCA_036160175.1 Planctomycetota bacterium | reverse complement strand
GAGGTCCGGGACGGCGTCACCGTTGAAGTCCCCGACCAAGAGATCTCGCGGGATCCGCTGCGCGTTGACCTGGTGGTCACCGACCTGACGCGGGGTCGCGAACGGCTGAAACATGCCGTTCTGCTGCGCCAACAACAGCTGCAAGAAACCGACGCCACCTTGCTCCGTGAGCACGGCGAAGTCAGGGGCTGCGTCCAAGCTCGGCGCGCTGTCGAGGCGGATCGGCACCGCCGCGACCGGAGTTTGGTCGAGCACAGCGCCACGCGGCCCAAAGAACGGGTCCGGGTTGGCGAACAGGAACTCCTCGTCAGCGGCGAAGGTCGCTGTAAACACAGAGCCGTCCGCGCGCGCGCCGAGGACCCGCAGCCGGATGCTCACGCGGCCCGGGCGCCCGTCAGGCGACGGCGGGATGGTGAACACGAGCCGGTCTGACGATGACTCTGCCGCTCGGAAGTCCTGCGGCTGCAGCTCCGTGATCCGTCCGCCCTTCTCGAACGTCAACGTGATGTTGTCAAAGTCGAGCTCAGCCGGGAGGGTCGAGAAATCATAGGGGACCAGCGCCGTGCCGATCAACGTCACCAGCGTGCCGCCGGTCGTCGGTCCCTGACCGGGCAAGGCGAACTCGATGCGCGGTTCGTAGATGGCGTTCGACGCGACGGTCGACACCCCGGCGAGCTCGTCCCGCACCAACAGCTCGACCTGATCCGGAAAGTCGTTACCCGGCAGCAGGGCCCGCAACGTCGGCAAACCGTTGACAGACGTGGCAAACGAGACGTCTGTCGCGAGCCGGATCGTCCTCGCGCCTGGCTCGAGCGCCTGCGGGTCGCGCGTGCCGACGACGACGACGATGTCTGCGATGTCCGTCGCCAGCAGCCCGTCGACGGTCATCGTGACGTAGCCGCCGAGCGGCGACAGCTTGAGCTCGCTGGCGCCGCCAGGGACTACCAACTTCGTGACGGGCTGCCGGACGAGCAGGACCCCTGCAGCGTCCGCGACCGGCCCCGCCGACGTCGCCACAACGAACTGTGCGGCCACGTCGCCTGCGGTCGGGTCGATGCCTGCGCGCAGCGGCGCCGTGTCCAACAAGACGGTGACCGTCGTCGCGCCGTTCTGCACCGCGACCGACAGCACCTGCTGCTGCGCACTGACGCCGCCAGCGCGGAGCTCTACCCGCAACGACGCGTCACCCGAGAGGTCCGCGTTGCTGACCAACACGCTCGCGGTGCGCCCAGCTGGCGGCACCAGGGGCAGCAGGGAATTCAGCACCGTCAGCTCCGGAATTCGCGCCTCCGGCGCCGCGCCGCCACCGCTCGCCGAGACCCCGGTGACGAGGCCGGCGCCGCAGCTGGCCAGGGCCAGCAGGCACACCGCCGCCGTCGAGGCGAAGAGCAGGGTTCGACGTGAAGGCCTGGGCATTGCGACCTCCAAGTCTACCCCGTATTCGGCCGAACGGACGCGCGCAGACACCCCCCTTGGCACCGGCGCCGTAGCGACGGCTGGCCGCGCGGCTACAACTATGGCATGAGCGACGCTGACCTTGGGTGGAATCCCCCCGCCGAGCGGCGGGTCTACTGCAACCGCACGCTCAACATGCGATCGATCCACGCCGTCGGCTTCGACATGGACTACACGCTAGTCCACTACGACGTGGTCGCCTGGGAGGCCCGCGCCTACGAGCACGTGCGCCAGCGATTAGCCGAGCGCGGGCTGCCCGTCGAAGACCTGGCGTTCGACGCCCAGCAGTTCGCTCGGGGCCTGGTCATCGACCTCCAAGAGGGCAACATCGTCAAGGCCAACCGGTTCGGCTACGTGACCCAGGCCTCGCACGGCACCACGATGCTCACCCATGAGCAGCAGCGCGCGGCCTACAGCCAAGTGTGGATCGATCTCTCTGAGCCGCGCTGGGTGTTCTTGAACACCCTCTTCTCGCTGTCGGAGTCGTGCCTCTACGGCCAGCTCGTCGACCGCTTCGACCGAGGTGATATCACGGGGATCGATGATTACCGCGCGCTCTATCAAACCGTCAACGAGCAGATCAACGCCGCGCACCTCGAAGGCCAGCTGAAGGCGGAGATCGTCGCGGCCCCCGAGCGCTTCGTCGACCTCGACCCCGACCTACCGCAGACGCTGCTCGACCTGAAGCGCGCGGGCAAGAAGCTGTTCCTCGCGACCAACAGCGAGTGGCACTACACGCGCCCGATCATGCGCCACGTGTTCAACGGGCGCCTCGGCGACCTCGGGTGGCGCGACCTCTTCGACCTCGTCATCGTCGAGGCGAAGAAGCCGGCCTTCTTCGAGCGCAGGGCGCCGTTCTTCGAGGTCCTCGACGACGACGGTAATGAGCGGCCCGCGGAGGCGCCCCTCCGCGCCGGCGCCATCTACCGCGGCGGCGACGCCGAGGCGGTCCAACAGCACCTCGGCATGGACGGCGGCGAGATCCTCTACGTCGGCGACCACGTCTACGCTGACGTCCACGTGACCAGCCGAATCCGGCGCTGGCGCACGGCGCTGGTGCTCAGAGAGCTTGAAGACGAGGTGCTCGCCGAGCAGCTGTTCGGCGTGGAGCAACGGCAGCTCGAAGATCTGATGCGCGAGAAGGTGGCGCTCGATGAGGAGCAGGCGGCCTTGCGGCTCGCGCTGCTCCGCGTCGAACACGGCGACGATCCGCCGCCCAGCCTGCCGCAAGGACAAGACGCGCTGCACGACCGGCTACGCGAGCTGCGCCAGGTGACCGAAGCGCTCGACGAACGGATCTCTCCGCTCGCGCAGGCCGCGAACCAGCTCGGCCACTCTCGCTGGGGTCTCGCGATGCGCGCGGGGATCGACAAGAGCCGCCTCGCCCGCGAGATCGAAGGGCACGCCGACATCTACACCTCGCGGGTCAGCAACTTGATGCACGTAACGCCCTACGGCTACCTGCGCGGCCCGCGTGGATCGCTCGCCCACGACGCGAGGTGACGCCAGCGGCGAGGACGATGACGCTGCGAGCGCACGCACGCTCGGCTGATGCCCGAGGCCGGCATCCCGCCGCGCCGCCCGCCGCCCCCAAGCCCAGCTAGCGCTGCGATCGATCGACCGCAGCGGCCGCGAGCGCGGCCTCGATCGAAGCCTCGGTCTGCAGCCCCCGCAACCCGTATCGAACGAGGCCGTCCGCGTCGACCACGTAGGTGATCGGCGTGACTTGCGACCACTCGGCCTTGTGGAACTGCTCCATGAACGCCTCGTCGGCCATCAGGATCGGGCGCTGAAACTTCTTACGCGCGATCGTCGCCTCGGTCGTCGCCGCGTCCACGTCGAGCATCACGTCGGTCATCACGTGCAGCCACACCGTGTCATCTGCGAGGCCCGCCTCGAGCGCGCGGATCGCCGGCGCCTCGACGTCGCAGGAGTGGCAGTACGAGCGGAAGAAAGGCAGCACCGCGCGCTTGCCCGCTAGGTCGCGGTGCGACCAGCGACGACCGTCGCGGTCGGTGAGCGCAAACTCCGGCAGCCGCCGATCGACCGCGTGCTGGATCAGGTCGTCGACGTGCGCGCGGATGAAGCTGGTCACGCCGAAGTATGCGGCGATCAAGACCAACGGAACGATCAGACCGATTCGCGTGCGACGGCTCATGCGCGTGCATCCTACGCCCCGTCGCGGCGAGGGCTACCGGTTTAGGCCCCGCTCATCGCTTCCACGCCAGGGTCCCGCCGTTCTGCTCCGCGAGCAACTTGAGGAAGATGTAGGGCCACAGGCGACCCTTCTTGTTGCGGTCCTTGGTCCGCTTCTGCATCCCGAGCGCGACTGCGTGGATGCGGACCCTACCTAGCGCGTTCCAGCGCCCGACGGCGCGCAGGATCCGGTCGCTGTCGTCCTGCGTCATCCCCCCCGACATGAGGTTCGCGATGGTCGGCGCGCCGTCCGAGAGGAAGAACATCGTGTCCACCGCGGGCGCGTAATAGCGGTCGTCGACCCCGCGACCAGCGAGCTGGAAGGCGAGCTCTAGCGCGTCATAGACGTTGGTTTGAAGCTCAAGCTTGAGGCCGTCGACCCACTCGATCGCGCGCTCCACGTTCTCCTTCGTCGCGGGCTGCATCTCAGCTCCGAAGCTGCGCGCCTTGTTCGCGAACGAGACGAGGTTGAAGCGCTGCTCAGGTCGCAGCGCGCGCAGGCCGCGCCGAAGCTCCTGCTTGCACATCTGCCAACGGGTCGCGCCTTTGCTGGCGCCGCGTTCGCCAGCGCCGTCCTTGGCGTTGGCGCCCTTGCCAGTCGGCTTCTTGAGCGCAGCTTGCATCGAGAGCGAGTTGTCGAACACGTAGAGGATGCTCTCTCCCTGCTGCTCAATCCCGAAGTACGCGCCCGCCGCCGTGTTCGCCTCTGGATCCGGGACACGAACGCTCGCGTCCCCGTGAGACAGCTCGCGCTCTCCAGCGAGGAACGGCGCGCCCTCCGCCTTCAACCAAGCCTGCCACGAGGCCGCCGACGCGCCAGGGTTCTGGCTGGTGAGCACGACCAACGCGTCGAGGAGGCGCTCGCGATCTTCGCCGGATTCCCGCTCCAACCGACCGATCAACGGCTCGATCGCGCCCGGCCACGCGAGCCTTGAGAGGGCCTGGACGGCGGCGCGTCGGACGTCGCGGCATTCGTCGTGGAGCTGTGCGACGAGCCATCCGCCGCAAGCTGCGCCGGCGCGCCCGCCGAGGGCCTGCGCCGCGTGGATCAACGCGATCCGCGTGTCGACGCCAACCTTCTTTTGCCCCTGCTTGGACCAGTCGAGCTCGACCTTCGACAGTTCGGCCATCCGCCCCGCCAGCTGGAGCCGCAGCCACAGCGGCATCGCACTGCCGCGCGCGACGACGCGCGACGCCATCGCGCGTAGCGCGGCCGGGTCGTTCATCTTGGCCAGGGCGTCCGCCGCGGCGTGCTGCGCGTCCGTCAGGTTGCGCAGCTCATAGCGCGACCGCTTCAGGCGCCCGCTGCCGCCGGCGCGCATGAGCCCCTTGCGCCGCGACGCTGACACCGCCGCGACGCGCCCGTCGAGCTGCTCGATCGCGTCGAGCAGCGCGCTGGCGCCGACGCGGCCGTCGAAGGCCTGCACCGCGGCCACCGCCGCGCTGACGGCATCGCCGCTCTCCGTCGAGACGTCGACCGCGCGGACCGCCGCCTTAAGCTTGCGCGCGGCCGCCTTGGCGCCGCTCTGCGCTGGGAGCGCGAGCGCCGTCATCAGCGCGGACAGAGTCATGGCGAGCCTGGCGAAGTTTGGCATGGCCGCATCGTAATGCCAGTGCCGCGCCGGGGCCAAGAGCTACCGATTCGGCGCTGCGGTCTACGCTCGACGCCCCCCGGTGGCCGCAGCTAAGCTGCCGCCGGCGATGGACTTCTTCTCGATCGACAATCTCCTCACCCTCTTGATGCTGACGCTGCTGCAAGCGGTGCTCGGCTTCGACAACCTGCTCTACATTTCCATGGAGAGCAAGCGCGTCGCCGCGGCAGATCAGCAGCGCGTGCGCAAGCTGGGCATCTCCATCGCGATCGTGCTCCGCATCCTGCTGCTGTTCATCCTGACCGAAGCGATCAAGTTCTTCGAAGATCCGTTCGTGAGCCTCGACAGCGGCCCGGTGCACTTCGCCATGAGCGGCCACGCGCTGATCGTGCTCGTCGGCGGCGGCTTCATCCTCTACACGGCGGTGAAGGAGATCTTCCACATGCTGACCCCGCACGACATCAGCCAGCACACGGACGGGCCGAAGCGGGTCTCGGTTAAGAAAGCCGTGATCATGATCGTGCTGATGAACCTGGTGTTCTCGTTCGACTCGATCTTGGGCGCGATCGCGCTCACCGACGTCTTCTTGACGATGGCCGTCGCCGTCGTCATCTCCGGCCTGCTGATGATCTGGCTCGCCGATCGGGTCTCGCAGTTCCTGCAAAAGAACCGGATGTACGAGGTGCTCGGCCTGTTCGTGCTCCTCCTCGTCGGCGTGATGCTGCTGAGTGAAGGCGGCCACCTCGCCACGCTCTCGTTCTTCGGCCACCACGTCGAACCGATGGCCAAGTCGACGTTCTACTTCGTGATCGCCGTGCTCGTGCTCGTTGACATCGTCCAGGGTCGCTACCAGAAGAAGCTGCTCGCGATGAGCGACGAGCGGGCGGGCTCTTCGCCGAAGAGCTAGGCGTTCGACGGATCCTCGCAGCACGCTCGAATCGAGACACGGGGAGCCGGCATATCGCCCGACCGAAATTTCGATGGCAACGGAGCTTCGAGATTCGATCGCCGGACCGCATCTAAATGCAGCGCCAGTAGCGAACCTCGAAGAACCGCTCGGTGGACTCATGCGGTATCATTGACCCGCTGCGCCCCATGCCGTGCGGCAGACCACTACCATGCAAGCAACCTTCAGGCGTCTACCCGCTTCCAAGTGGATCCTCATCTTCCTGGCCTCGGCAACGCTCGCTCCTTCCGCAACAAGCCAGCACACGGAAGCTCGCGAGTGGAATGAGCTGCTGTTGGAGTCCATCCGAAAGGACTTCGCGCGACCGACGGTGCACGCGCGCAACCTGTATCACACGTCGGTGGCCATGTGGGACGCGTGGGCGACCTACAGCCCGACCGCGGAGTGCGTGCTGTTCGATGAGTCCCACCCAACGCTGGACCCCAACATCGACAGCTTCCGCAGCGAGGCGCTCAGCTACGCCGCCTACCGGATCCTGACGCACCGCTTCCAAGCGTCGCCTGGTGGCCCTGTGATGCTGCCGCACTACGACGCGCTGATGACGCAGCTGGGCTACTCGATCGGCAACACCACCACGATCGGCAACACGCCGGCGGCAATCGGTAACCGCATCGCCGCGACGGTGATCGCGTACGGGCTCGCGGACAACTCGAACGAGGTCAACGACTACGCCAACCAAGCCTACTTCCCGCTCAACACCGCGCTGCTGCCCGAGTTCCCGGGCAACCCGAACCTGTTCTTCCCCAACCGCTGGCAGCCGCTGGCGCTGCAGTTCTTCGTCGGCCAGTCGGGGATCCCGATCCCGACCGGCTACCCAGATTTCCTCAGCCCAGAGTGGGGCGTCGTCAAGCCGTTCACGCTCTCTCAGAATGACCTCACGGTCAAAAACCGCTTCGGCGTGGACTACTGGGTCTACCACGACCCAGGCGAGCCGCCGCTGCTCGGGGCCGCGTCTGCGCCAGACTACAAGTGGGGCTTTGAGATGGTCTCCGCCTGGTCCTCGCACCTCGACCCGGCCGACGGCGTGATGATCGACGTCTCGCCCGCGTCGATCGGCAACATCCCGCTCAGCGCGCTGCCGACGAGCACGTCCGGCTACGCGAGCTTCTACGACTTCGACAACGGCGGCGACCCGAGCCTGGGCTACACCCTCAACCCCGTCACTGGGCAGCCATACACGCCGCAGATCGTGCCGCGCGGCGACTACACCCGCGTGCTCGCGGAGTTCTGGGCGGACGGCCCGGACTCCGAGACCCCGCCGGGACACTGGTACACCATCTTCAACTATGTGTCGGACAGCCCGCTGGTGGTCAAGCAGATCGCCGGCGTCGGGCCGGTGGTCAACGACCTCGAGTGGGACGTGAAGGGCTACCTCGCGCTCGGCGGCGCCATGCACGACGCCGCGATCGCCGCCTGGAGCTGCAAGGGCTGGTACGACTACCTGCGGCCGGTCAGCGCGTTGCGCTACATGGGCGACCGCTACCAGCAATCTCCGACGGGGCAAGGCAGCACCCTGCACCCAGACTCGATCACGCTGCGACCTGGCTTCATCGAGGAGGTCACCCTCGCGACGACCGCGGTTGGCCAACGCCACGAGCACCTCGCCGGCAGCGAGGGCAAGGTCGCGGTCTACGCATGGCGCGGCCCAGACTTCATCGTCGACCCGACGACAGACGTCGCGGGCGTCGGCTGGATCCTGCTCGAGGAGTGGTGGCCCTACCAACGACCGAGCTTCGTCACCCCGCCGTTCGCCGGCTACGTCTCGGGACACAGCACCTACAGCCGCGCCGCCGCGGTGATCATGGATCGGTTCACCGGGTCCCCATGGTTCCCTGGCGGGCTCGGCGAGTTCAACTGCCCGCAGGACCAGTTCCTGGTCTTTGAGAAGGGGCCGAGCGTCAACGTCACCCTGCAGTGGGCGAGCTACTACGACGCCTCGGATCAGTGCTCGCTCTCGCGGATTTGGGGCGGCATCCACCCGCCTTGTGACGACATCCCCGGCCGCTTGATGGGCCAGGAGATCGGCGAGGACGCGTTCGATCGCGCCGAGCAGATCTGGGCAGGCACGGCGCCGCCGCTCGCCGAGCACCGCGTCAGCGGGGCTGGCTGCGCTGGCACCAGCGGGCAAGCGATGGCGCTCAGCGGCGTGCCGAGCGCGCGCCCTGTGCTCGGCGCCACCATGCTGGTCGACGTCGACGGCGCGCCGAGCGCGTCGCCTGCGTTCCTGATGATCGCGGGGACCGCCCCCTACACGCCAGCGCTGGATCTCAGCGCCGTGGGCATGCCAGGCTGCCAGCTCGGCCTCGACATGATCGTCATGGACGCCGTCGGGCAGGTGAACGGCGGGGGCCAGTGGGCGCTCGCGATCCCCAACTCGTCGCTGTTCCTCGGCGCGTCGATCTGGCACCAAGCGGTCGCGCTCGACCCTGGGGCCAACGCGCTGGGCTTGATCACGTCGGATACGGGCGAAGGCGTCGTCGGTCTCTAAGCGAGCGGTAAGATAGCGGGCCATGCTCGCTGCCTTGCTCTCGCTCGTGACGCCCTGCGCGCTGCCGCAGGGCGAGCCCGCCACCGCCCTGACGCGCGCGGACCTCCCGGCGTGGCGTGCACACCTGGCGCCGCGCCCAGCCGAAGTCGCGTGGCGGCAGATCCCGTGGCATCAGAGCATGGGCGCGGGGCTCCGCGAGGCCGCAGACCTTGGCCGCCCGATGCTGCTCTGGCTGATGAACGGCCACCCGCTCGGCTGCACTTGAGGCAACGGCGTCGTGGGCCGACGGTCAGTCTGGTCCGACGAGCGAGTGGTCGCTGCGAGCGCGCGGTTTGTAGCCGCGGCGGACGAGGTCTGGCGCCTCCAGCGGGCCGACGAGCCAGAGTGTCGCTGGTTCCGCCGAGTCGTCCGCGGCGCGACCGACCCGGTCGCCGGATCCATGCAGGGGACCTACGTGATCACCGCCAGCGGCGCGCTGCTCGGCCGGATCAACTCCCACGACCCCGACCGCGTGCTCGCGATGCTCGCGGCGGCGCTCAAGCGATGGAGCGCGCTCCCGGCCGCGCAGCGCGCGGCGCCCGCGCCGCAATCCGCGACACCCGGTCACCGCTGGGAAGACAGCTACCCGACCGGCGGCCTCGCGTTGCAACGGTGGGCCCGCGACGTCGGCAGCGCCCCGACCGGGGAGCCGAGGTCACCCGTCAATCAGGACGCGGTGTGGTTTGCCGCGGACGAGCTTGGTGGGTTCGCGCCCTCTGAGGGCGTCGTCGGCGCTTGCCGCGCAGTCGACCCGCAGCTCATCGCGCGGCTGGCGAGGTTCGCGTTCGTCGACAACGTGCGCGGCCAGACCCTGCCGTTCTCGTCCAAGGCCCTCACCGTCGCGAGCATGCAGAGCGTCGTTGCTGCCGTCGACGGAGACGTCTGGACGCTGCACTTCACAGGACAGACTGCGGCGACGACGGACGGGACCGACCCGGGCGAGGCCTACTGGCGCTCGGCGCGCGCATGGCCGCGGAGCCTCGCGGTCAAGCTCGCGGGAGAGGCGCGCTGGGACGCTGCGGCGCGCCGGTTCTCGTCGTTCGAGCTGGTCGCCATCGGGTCACGCAGCGGACGCACGACGTTCAACGGCAGGGCGCAAGAAGAGCCCGGCAGCGAGCACGGCATTGGCTTCTTGCTTCAGATCGCGCCTTCAGATCATCGGGTCGCGCCGACCTACGTGAACCTCTACGGAGCGCCCTGGGTCAAGATGCCGGAGTGATGGCGGGGCTGCCGTGGTCCCGAATGCGGTCTGTCGCGGCGACCAGCTGCTCCGTGATCCCAGGCTCATGTGAGCTGTGGCCCGCGTCATCGACCACCACCAGCGAAGACTCCGGCCACGCCCGGTGCAGGTCGAAGGCCGCCTTGATCGGACAGATGACGTCGTAGCGGCCGTGCACGATGAAGCCTGGGATCGAGCGCACCTTTTCGATGTCTCGGAGCAAGCGGTCGTCGGGCGTGAAGCGACAGTTGCGGAAGTAGTGCGCCTCGAGGCGCGCGATCGCCCAGGCGACGTCCGGATCTTCGAAGTAGGCGAGGAAGTCCGGGTTGGACCGCAGCGTGCAGCTCGCGCCTTCGTAGATCGACCATCGCATCGCCGCGGCGAGCGCGACCTCGCGGTCCTCGTCGTTCAGGCGCGTCCAATACGCCTCCAGCAGGTCGCTGCGCTCGGCTTCCGGGACGTGGCCCGCGAACTCCTCCCAGCGCTCCGGCTGGATCATGCGCATGCCGTAGAGCCACCAGTCGAGCTCTTCTTGCTGCAGCATCCAGATCCCGCGCAACGTCAGCGACCGGCATCGGTCGGGGTGTGCTTGCGCGTAGGCGAGCGAGAGAGTGCTGCCCCAGGAACCGCCGAAGACGTGCCAAGACTCGATCCCGAGCTGTTCGCGCAGACGCTCGTAGTCGGCGATGAGGTGCTCCGTCGTATTCTCACGCAGCTCACCAAGCGGCCGGGAGCGGCCGCAACCGCGCTGGTCGAGCAAGACGACGCGGAAGTAGCTTGGGTCAAAAAGCCTGCGATCGGTCGCGGTGCTGCCGGCGCCTGGACCGCCGTGGACGAACAAGATCGGTTCGCCGTCGGGGTTACCGCACTGCTCCCAATAGAGCGCGTGAGGCCCGCCGACCTGGAGCTCGCCATGATCGAAAGGCTCGATCTCCGGATAGAAGTGCTGGTTTGCCACGCCGAGAGCGTAGCTCTCCGAGCGGGCTTGTCGACGGCCACTGGCGCCGTGCCTACGCAGCAGCGCACAGCAACGCGTGCCGCCGTGTATCCGCGGTCACATCTGCCGTATCTGCCATCCCTCCGTTATCCTCGTGAACGTGATGAGCCGACTCTTAGCCGCTGCCCTGGCAGCGCTCGCCTCCGCCTTGCCGGCGCAGGCCCCTTCTGTCCCCCCGCCGAAGCCAGCCGTCTCCGCCGACCGGCTCGCCGAGATCTTCGCTGGCGACGAGCCCAAGGACGCCCGCGAGCTTGCGGCGATGCAGGCGCACGTGCAGGCGCTCATCCAACAAGTGCTCCCTGCCACGGTCTCGCTGCCAGG
>JAYYEE010000350.1:0-11396 GCA_036160175.1 Planctomycetota bacterium | reverse complement strand
ATCGTGACGCAGCAGCCATCATCCTCAGCCGGCGTTGGATCGTCTGGCGCCGGCGCATCCTCGCCAGGCTGTTCGCAGCACCCGCAGCACGTCGAGGAGACATCGAAAGGCGCGACTTCGTCGCAGCAGGATGGGGCCGAGGCGACGTCGATCGCGCACACGCCGAGGCAAGTGCGCACCTCGACCTGACTCGTCATGGCGACGAGCAGCAGCGCGACCATCGAGATCCACAGGGTGGCTCTCGTCGCGCGTTTTTGGGTCGAGGTCGGCATCGGCGGGCAAGAAAGGTTCGCTCGCGCCGCGCCGTCTGTCAAGCGAGGCTGGCAGCGGCACCCGCGCCAGAGGCAAATTTCGGGCGCACCGGACGGCCGTCCGAGGGGTCTGCCGGAGCTTCCAGGCGCCCATGTCATCAAGCTGTCACCGGGTCAGTGGCGTGCCCGCGGGCGCCTGGCAGGACGTATCATCCGTTGCCATGAGCTGGGTCCCCGTCGTCCTTATGTCTCTGTGCGGTGCGCTGGGCGCGCTGCGCTCGGCCGCAGCGCAGGTCCCGGACCCCGTGGCGTTCTTCGGTCACGAGGTGGGCGCCGACTACAAGCTGATCAACTACACCGACATGGCGGGGTATTTCCGCGCGGTCGAAGCAGCTAGCGACCGGGTCCAGCTCGTCGACATCGGGCCGACCAGCTACGGCCAGCGGATGGTGATGGCGGTGATCACGTCGAAGCGCAACCACGCGCGCCTCGAGCGGCTGCGCGAGATCAGCTACGCGATGGCGCACCCGGGCGACCGGACGCGCGCGGAGGCGGAGGCGCTGGCTGCGGAAGGCTGCGCGGTCATCTGGATCGACGCGGGCCTGCACGCGACCGAGACGATCGCCGGCCAGAACATCATCGAGCTGGTGTGGCAGATGGCCTCACGCCAGGACGCGGACGTCGAGCGGATTCTCGACAACGTGGTGCTGTTGGCGGCGCCCGTTAACCCTGACGGCTACGAGCTGGTCGCCAACGCCTACGCCGCCACCAGGAGCACGCAGACGCCGGTGCTTTACCAGCGCTACGTCGGCCACGACAACAACCGCGACTTCTACGCCCTCAATCAGCTCGAGGCGCGCAACATCAGCCAGGTCTTCTACCGGCAGTGGTGTCCGCAGGTGATGTACAACCATCACCAGACGGCGCCGCGGAACACGATCATCTACACGCCGCCGTTTCGCGACCCGTTCAACTACCAGATCGACCCGCTGGTGATCCGCGGGATCGAGATCGTCAGCGCGCACATGAACCACCGCTTCGCCCTTGAGGACAAGCCGGGGGTCATCTCGCGCAGCGGCGCTTCCTACTCGGCGTGGTGGAACGGCGGCCTGCGGTCGACGACGTACTTCCACAACATGATCGGGATCTTGACCGAGTCGTTCGGTCGTCCTGAGCCCACGCGCATCACGCAGACCCTGTCGCGGCGCTTGCCCTACCACGACTACCCGCAGCCGGTCGGCTCCCAGGTGTGGCACGCGCGCCAGACGGTCGAGTACCTGCAGACGGCCAACTTCGCGATGCTCGACTACGGCGCGCGCTTCGGCGACGACCTGCTGATGAGCATGTACACGATGGCCTCGCGCGCGGTGCAGCACGGCCGCGAGGACCACTGGACGGTCACGCCGCGCCTCGTCGCCGAGGCCGAGCGCCGCGCTGACGACACGGTGTTCTCGGACCCTCTGTGGCGGGACCCGCGCGCCTACGTGCTGCCGGCAGACCAGCGAGACTGGTCGGCGGCGACGAGGTGGGCGCGCACGCTCTGGCGCGGCGGCGTCGACATGGCGGTCGCGGACGAGGCGTTCCCGCTCAACGGCAAGGTGATGCCGGCCGGCTCGCTGGTGATCCGCTGCGACCAGCCGTATCGCGCGCACGTGCTCGACATGCTCGAGCCGCAGTGGCACCCCGACGACATGCGCGACGGCAAACCGATCCCGCCGTACGACGCGGCGGGCTGGACGCTCTCGATGCAGATGGACGTTCAGGTCGAGCGCACCTTCGAGGCGCTGGAGGGTCCGTTCGTGCCGCTCCAAGCGCTGCCGTCGTTCGCCCGGCGCGAGGTGCCCGTGGCCGGCAGCCACTGGCGGCTCGACGCCGGAGACGTGCACACGGTGACGGCGGTCAACCGCCTGCTCGCTGAGGGCTGCGACGTGCGCGCGCGCGCGGACGCGAGCTACGAAGTCACGGTCACGCCGATCGCGACGCAGGTGTTGCAGGGTGCGGCCAAGGACCTCGGCGTTCGCGCGACCGCGAGCGACGGCGAGCTGACGGGTAAGCAGCTCCGGCAGGCGCGCATCGGGCTGTTCGACGTCTACGGCGGCCACATGGCGACCGGCTGGGACCGGTGGCTGCTCGAGGAGTTCGAGTTCCCAGTGCAGACCGTGTGGGGCGAGCGCGTCCAGCGCGGCGACCTGCGGCGCGACTTCGACGTGCTGATCTTTCACACGGGCTTGCCTGGCCCGCGCGACCTCGAGCGCGCGCGGCGCCGCCGTAACCCGCCCGACTTCGACAAGCTGCGCGGCGCGCTGCCGCCCTTCGAGGATTGGAGCGACCTGGAGGCGCGCGCGGTCCGCCTTACCGGCGAGAAGGCGCTGCCCGCGATCCGCTCCTTCGTCGAGCAAGGCGGCACGCTGTTGGCGCTCGGGCGGGAGGTCGAGAAGGTCGTCCGTCACTTCGAGCTGCCGGTCAAGGTCGGCACCCACGTGGTCGACCCGGACGCGGAAGGCGGCGTGCGCCGCACGACGCGTGAAGAGTATTACGTGCCGGGGTCGCTGCTGGCGATCGACGTCGACACCGGCCATCCGCTGGCGCGCGGGGCGAGCGCGGAGATGGCGGCGATGCTCTACCGCACGGCGACGATCCTGGACGTGCCGACCCCGTCCCCCGAGGTCGACGTCGTCGCGACCTACCGGACCAAAGACACCCTGTTGAGCGGGTGGGCGATCGGCACCGAGCACGTGGCCGGCAAGGCGGGCGTGATCGAGGCGCGGGTCGGCCGCGGTCGCGTCGTGCTCTACGGCATCGACGCGACGTATCGCGGGCAGCCGCTGGGGACGGCCAAGATGTTCTTCCAGGGGATCCTCACCTCTTGCGAAGCGGGGTCGGGACGGTGAGTCTGGTCGCCCTGAACCGCTAAAGCCGGGAGTTCGCGCGCGCCCAGCGCGTCAGGCGCAACGCTTGGGTCTTTCATCTCGTCATTCACGTCCGCAACCATGCACCGTTTGATCGCCTCGCTCGTCCTCGCCTCCTCGCTCCTCTGCGCGCAAGACCCGAGCGCGCCGGTCGCGGAGCCGCCTGAGCCCGCGCTGCCCGCGGCCAACAGCGCCGAGGCCCTGCAGCTGGTCGACACGGCCCTCGATAAGTTGGCTGCCTACGGCCGCGGCCGGTTCTCGACCACGGAGGCGCAGGACCAAGCCATGTTGCGCGACGCGGGCCTGCCGATCGGCGCGCAAGAGACCGAGGTCGACGGCGGCTGGCACCGGGACATGGTGTGGGCAGACGCGGACGGCCGGGAGTTCATCCGCGCCAACGGGCGCATGCTCGCCAAGGTCGACGGCGCGTGGCGCCTGCGCCGCGACAAGCTCGCCGGCGGCGTCCCGGCGCCCTTCACCCTCGACCCGCAGTTCTTCCTGACCGTCCTGAAGCAGATGCCTGCCAGCGCGCGGCAGGTGGTGCACGTCGAGGCCGGCAAGCTCAAGGGCAAGCCGTGCGCGATCCTGTCGTGCAAGCTGGAGGGCGATGACGCGCTGGAGCTGGCGGACTCCGGTGCTGTCCCCGACGCTGGCGGCGGCTTCGGCGGCGTCGTGATCATGGGCGCGCTGGGCGGCCTCGGCATGGAGCCGCCGCGTCCTGAGTTGGAGACCTACCTCGCGTTCTTCGTCGACCCCGCGAGCGGGGACCTGCTCCGGTTCGCCGCCAAGACCTACCAGACCGACACGATGATGGGCGGCGTCGCGATCCAGATCGGCGGCGCTGGCGGCGGGTTCGTCGAGGAGGAAGACGACGAGGAAGAGGAGGCCGCTGAAGACGGCCCGGTCAGGTGGAAGCGCGGCTTCCCCCGCATCAAGCCGAAGAAGGACCAGTCGGTGCTGAGCTACCGCGTGGACTTCAAGGACCTCGGCCTCGCCAAGGCCCCCGAACTCAGCGGGGAGCACAAGGCGCTGCTGCGCACGCGCTGAGCGCGGCGGCGCGCCTATGATGCGCGCATGCTGACCTCCACCCGGATCCTGGCGCTCACCGCGGCGTGTTGCGCCGCCGCCCTCCCCGCGCAGGACGCGGGCCCGCCGCCGCCCTCGCTGCCCGCGGTCGCGACGCCTGACGGCTTCCGCGAGGGGCAATGGGTGCCGATGGCGGTGCTCTGGGGCACAGCGGACGCCGAGACAGACGCGCGCAGGCAGCGCGCCGTCGCCGCCGCGGGCGTCGCGTGCGCGCGGCTCGAGGGCCGCCCGGAGGCCGACGCGCTCGGTCGCGCGCTGTATGCGCTGCGGCACCGCTATCGGATCGATCAGGGCGCCCTGCACGCGCTGGTCGGCGATCGCCCCGGTCCTGCCCTGACGGCGCTGCTCGCGCAGCGCCACGAGTTCCAGACCGTCACGGTGTTCGGGGCAGCGCAGGCCGCGGACCTCGACGGCGTGCGGCGCCTGCGCGCCCGCCGCGTCGCGGCGCTGGGAGATGTAGACGCCGCGGCGCTCGCGGCGCACGTGCGCAAGCTGCACGCCGCGCGCGCCGCCAATGGCGCGGTCGGCGCGGTCGCGCGCGCGCTCGACTCGTTCCACGACGCGGCGGCGGTGGGGGACGAAGACCGCTACTTCGCGATCTTCCCTGGCGACGCGGTGTTCCTCGGCACCGACGCCACCGAGCGCTGGAGCGGCGACGAGTTCCGCGCGTTCGCGATGCCCTACTTCCAGCGCGCATCGGCGTGGACGTATGTCCCGTTCGAACGCCACGTCACCGTCGCGCCAGGCGGCGCGCTGGCGTGGTTTGACGAGGCGCTCGACAACGCGGGATACGGAGAGTGTCGCGGGACGGGCGTGCTGGTGCGTCGCGACGACGCGTGGGTGCTGCAGCAGTACAACCTGACGGTGCCCGTCCCGAACGACCTGATGGCGGGCTTCGCCAAGCGCATCCGTGCGCACCTCGACGGCGCCGGCCGCTGATTCAAGAGCTGCACGACAGCGCCGAGCAGCCGGGCTTGTGGCGCGCCCACTCCGGGCGTTTCTGCGCGAACTCGTCGTGCTCGGGCTGCTCGTCGAACGGCCGCTGCATCACGTCGAACAGCCGCTGCAGCACGCTGAGGTCGCCCTTCTCTGCCGCCTCGATGGCCGTCTGCGAGAGCCAGTTTCGGAGCACGAACTTTGGGTTCGTTTGGCGCAGCGACGCGGCGATTTCGTGCGGCGCAGCGTCCTCGCGCCGCGTGCGGTGCCACCACCGCTGCAGCAGCGCGACGCCCGCGTCGAGGTGCCCCTGCGGCGGCGCGGCGTAGAACGCCGCCGCGGCCGCGGCAGGCATCTCGCTCGGCGGCGCCTCGTTCGTGACGACGTCGGCCAACGAGCGGAAGAAGATGGTCATGTCGGTCTCCTCTTTGCCTAGCCAGTCGAACACAGCCTGGACCAGCGCCGGGTCGTCTTGGTCGGGGAGCCGGGTGATGCCGAGCTTGGCGCGGAAGCGGCCCATCGCGGCATCGCCGTAGGCGGTCTGGAAGCGATCGAGCACGCCCTCTGCGGCCGCCTGGTCGCCGTCGAGGAGCGGCAGCACGGCCTCGCACAGGCGCGCCACGTTCCACAGGCCGACGCTGGGTTGGTTGCCGAACGCGTAGCGGCGCTGGTGCGCGTCGGTCGTGTTGGGCGTCCACCCGAGCTGGAAGTCATCGGTCCAGCCGTAGGGGCCGTAGTCGATCGTCAGCCCGAGGATCGAGAGGTTGTCGGTGTTGAGCACGCCGTGCACGAAGCCGACGGCTTGCCAGTGCGCGATCAGGCCAGCCGTGCGCGCGGCGACCTCGCGCAGCCACGCGACGTATCCGTCGACGCCGCGCCCGAAGAACTCGGGGTACCAGTGCTCGAGCGTGAAGTCGACCAGCTGCTTAAGCAGGTCGAGCTCGCCGCGCGACGTCGGCAGCTGGTAGCTGCCGAAGCGCAGGAACGTCGGCGCGACGCGGCAGGTGATGGCGCCGGGCTCGCCCTTGGCGTTGCCGTCGTAGAACATGTCGCGGACGACGACGTCGCCGGTCTGGACCAGCGAGAGCGCGCGGGTGGTGGGGACGCCGAGCGCGTGCATGGCCTCGCTGCAGAGGTATTCGCGCAGCGACGAGCGGAGCACTGCGCGGCCGTCCGCGCGGCGCGAGTAGGCGGTCGGCCCCGCACCCTTGAGCTGCACCTCGACGCGGTCGCCGTCGGGGCGCTCGAGCTCGCCGAGCACGATCGCGCGGCCGTCGCCGAGCTGCCCGGCCCAGTGGCCGAACTGGTGGCCGCCGTAGTTGGCCGCGTACGGGTCCATGCCTGGCCACAGCGCGTTGCCGGCGAGCACGTCGGCGGCGCCCTGGCTCTGCATCAGCGCGGTCGAGAGGCCGAGCTCGGCCGCGAGGCCGGGCGACCAGTGGAGCATCTTGGGCGCTGCGACCGGCGTCGGCTGAACCCGCGACCAGCACGCGCCGACGACCTCGCGCGCGACGGGCGCGGTGTCGGCGTCGCCCGGCAGCGAATCGAGCAGTCGTCGTTGGAAGGTCGGCGGCGCGGTCATGCACCCTTCCTACCACAACCGCGCGGTCCTAGATTGCGTTCGTGGCCTCCGTCTCGAGCTTTCCGCCGGTCGCGTCCCGCGACGCGCGCGTGCTGGTGCTCGGCAGCATGCCGGGCGTCGCCTCGCTGGAGGCGCAGCGCTACTACGCGCACCCCCGCAACGCGTTCTGGCCGATCATGGGGGAGCTGCTCGGCTTCGACGCGTCGCTGCCCTACCGGTCGCGGCTGGCCGCGCTGCGGCGCAGCGGCGTCGCGCTGTGGGACGTGCTCGCGCAGTGCGTGCGACCCGGTAGCCTCGACAGCGACATCGACCTGCGCTCGGCGCAGCCCAACGACTTCGCCGGCTTCTTGCAGCGTCACCGCGGCGTCGAGCAGGTGCTCTGCAACGGCGGCGTGGCGTTTCAGGTGTTTCGGCGCAGGGTCCTACCGCAACTGCCGCCGCCGTTCGCCGCGCTGTCGGTCTTGCAGATGCCGTCGACGAGCCCGGCCAACGCCGGGGCGCGCTTCGAGCAGAAGCTGGCGAAGTGGCGCGAGGGGCTGCGGCCGCTGCTCAGCGGCGCTCGATGATCTGGTCGAGCGGGTAGCGGACCTTGGGCGCGTCCGCGTACTTGTCGTCCGCCGAGCGGTAGCCCACCGCGCACGCGCACAGCGTCGCGTAGCGAGTGTCTTTGAGCCCGAGCAGCTCGTCGTAGGCGGCCATGTCGATCCCCTCCATCGGGCACGTGTCGACGCCGAGGGCCGCGGCCGAGGTCATCAGCTGGCCGAGCGCGATGTAGGCCTGGCGGGCGTTCCAGCCGAACAGGTCCTTGGCGGCCCAGCCCTTGGTCAGGAAGCCGACGATCACGTCGCGGTAGCCCTTGAGCGCCTCGACCTCGCCGCCGCGCACGTCGCACTGGTGCTGCAGGTAGCGGTCGACGTCGTCGTCGGTGGTCGTGCGCAGCGCCGTCAGGACGACGTAGCGGTCGGCGTCCGTCACCTGCGCTTGGCCCCACGAGGCGTCGCGGAGCTGCTGCCGCAGCTCGCGGTCCTCGACGACCAAGAACTTCCACGGCTGCAGCCCGAAGGACGACGGCGCGAGCAGCAGCGACTGCTCCAGCGCGCCCCAGACGTCGGCCGGCACCTTCTGGTCGGCGTCGAACTTCTTGACGGCGTAGCGCCAGTGGAGCCGCTCGGCGAGCTGGTCGGGGGTGAGCTCGGTCATGGTCAGTTCCCCGACATCAGGTCGGTGAGGCGGCGGCTGAACGCCGCGGGGTCCGTCGGCAGCGAGCCCTCGGCCAGCAGCGCTTGGTCGTAGAGCAGCGAGGACCAGTCGGCGAAGCGCCCCTCGTCCTCGAGGCCTTGGAGCTTCTGGACGACGGCGTGCTCGGCGTTGAGCTCGAGGATGCGCTTCTGCTCGGGCACGTCGTGTCCGGCTTCGCGCAGCACCTTCTCTTGGCGCGCGCTCATGCCGCCCTCGGCGGTCACGAGGCATGCGGGCGAGTCGGTCAGGCGGTCGGTGACGCGCACGTCGCTGACGTGGTCTTCGAGCGCCTTCTGGACGCGCTCGAGCACGGGCGCGAGCTCCTTCTGGGCCTCTTCCTTCTTCTTCTTGTCCTCGTCGCTCTCGGGCAGGTCTAGCGCGCCCTTGGCGGCCGAGACGAGCTGCTTGCCGTCGAACTCGCGCAGCGCGTCGACGACCCACTCGTCGATCGACTCGGTCATCAGCAGGACCTCGTGGCCGTGCTTCTTCAGCGCCTCGATGTGCGGGCTGGCCTGCGCCGCCGGCAGGCTGTCGGCGGCGACGTAGTAGATCGACTTCTGCTCGCCGCCCATGCGCGAGACGTAGTCCGCGAAGCCGGTCATCGCGCCGTCGTCGCCGTGCGTGGTGTGGAAGCGCAGCAGCTTGGCGAGGCGCTCCCGCGCGTCGTGCTCGTGGTAGACCCCCTCCTTGAGGTTGCGCGAGAACTCCCCGTAGAACTGCTCGTAGCGGTTGACGGTCTGCTTCTCTTCGGAGCCCTCCACCTCGCGCTCGGTCTCGCCCTCGGCGGCGAGCTCTTCGAGCAGCGTCAAGGTCTTGCCGACGACCTGCTTCTTGATGAACCGCGTGGTCGCGTCCTTCTGCAGGATCTCGCGCGAGACGTTGAGCGGCAGGTCCTCGCTGTCGACCACGCCGCGCACGAAGCGCAGCCACTCGGGCACGATCTCCTGGGCGTCGTCCATGATGAACACGCGCTTGACGAACAGCTTGACGCCGCTCTTGCTGCGGTCGGTCAGGTCAAACGGCGCCTTCTCGGGCAGGTACAGCAGGCCGGTCAGCTCGTGGGTGCCCTCGACCTTGAAGTGGGTCCACGCCAGCGGCGGGTTCCAGTCGTGCGACATCGACTTGTAGAACTCCTGGTAGTCGGAGTCTTCGACGTCGCTCTTGGAGCGGGTCCAGATCGCGCGCGCTTGGTTGAGCGTCAGCCACTCCTTCTCGGTCTTCTGCTCGTCGCCTTCGCCGGTGGTGCGCTCGACCTCCATGCGGATCGGCCAGCGCACGTAGTCGCTGTACTTGCGCACGATCTCGCGCACTGGCCACTCCTGGACGAACTCCTTGGCGTCGTCCTTGAGGTGCAGCGTAATCTCGGTGCCGCGGCCCGCGCGGTCGGCCTCGCCGATCTCGAAGCCGCCCTTGGCCTCGCTCTTCCAGGTCCAGCTCTCGTCGCTGCCTGCCTTCTTGCTGGTCACGGTGACCGCGTCTGCGACCAAGAACGCGGAGTAGAAGCCGACGCCGAACTGGCCGATCAGCGAGACGTCCTTCTTCTGCTCGGCGCTCAGCGACTGCATCAGCTTCTTGCTGCCGCTGCGCGCGATCGTGCCGAGGTTGCCGATCAGCTCGTCGCGCGTCATGCCGACGCCGTTGTCACGGATCGTCAGCGTGTTGGCCTCGTCGTCTCGTATTAACTCGACTCGCAGCTCCTTGTCGTCGCCGAGCAGGTCGTGCTCGGTCAGCGCACGGAAGTTGAGCTGGTCGAGCGCGTCGGCCGAGTTGCTGATCAGCTCGCGGAGGAAGACCTTGCGGTCGGAGTAGAGCGAGTTGACGACGAGCGAGAGGACCTCGTTGACCTCGGCCTGAAACGTGTGCTTCTCGGCGGTGGACGACATCTGGGGCGTTCGGTGTGGTTTCGGGGTTGGGGGGCAGCGTTTCGCGGGGTAGCAGGATTGCGACGCGGCCAGCGAGGATCAAGGGCGGAGATGCTCGCCTGGGCGCTGCGGGCCGCTAGAATCCGCAGCATGGACGAGAACAACCCGTATCGGAGCCTCGAGGCCCCGCCCGTGGCCTTCGCCGCAGCGAACGAGCGCGCTGCGTTCCTGAAAAAGGTCTACAGCATCCTGCTGGCCGGCATCCTCGGCTTCGCCGCCACCCTGTACGGGTGCGCCACGATCCCCGCCATGAATGACATGGCGTGGGGCATGGCGAGGTTGATCTATGGCCAGGGCATGATGGGGTGGGCCATCTACATGGGCCTGTTCCTCGGCGGCTCGTACTTGGTGCATTCCGTCGCCGAGAAGAGCCCGGTCAACGTCGTCGCCTACAGCGCGTGGGTCGTGCTGATGGGCTTCTTGATCGCGCCGATCGTGCTGATCGCCGACCAGGTCGGCGGCGCGGGGATCATCCAACAGGCCAGCGGCCTGACGGCCCTGATCTTCGGCGGCCTGACGGTCTACGTGCTCTGGAGCGGGGCAGACTTCTCATGGATCCGCGGCGCGCTCATGGTGCTCTTCTGGGGCCTGCTCGTGACCTGCCTCCTCGGCTGGCTGATCGGCTTCTCGCTGGGGCTGTGGTTCTCGGCGCTCGTGGTGCTCTTGTCGGCTGGCTACATCCTCTACAACACCAGCCAGATCCTTCACCGCATGCCGAGCAACATGGCGATGAGCGCGGCGATCCTGCTGTTCACGGACGTGGTGCTGTTGTTCAAGCACATCCTGATCCTGCTCCTGAACTTCACGAACCGCGACTGATCGCGCCGGAATCGGTCGCTTGACGCCTCGCGGCCTCGCGCGGGGCGCGCTCAGGCAAACGTGATGGGTGACGCCCCGAAGATGCTCGGCAGGTCCGCGGCTGTGACCGGCGGCGGCTACAACATCGGCCGCGCCGTCGCGCTGCGGCTCGCGCGAGAGGGCGCCAAGGTCACGGTCTTTGGACGCCGCCGCGCGCTGCTCGACGAGACGGTCGCGCTCGTCGAAGCAGAGGGCGGGGAGGCGCTCGCGGTCCAAGGCGACGTGACGGTGCTCGCGGACTGCGAGCGCATGGCGCGCGAGGCGGAGCAGCGCTTCGGCCCGATCGACGCGCTCGCGGCGATCGCCGGCGGCGGCGCGACCCGCCAGCCTGTCGACGAGGTCGCGCCAGACGCGTGGGCTGAAGTGATCCAGCTCAACCTAGTGGGCACGTTTCACCCGGTGCGCGCGGTGTTGCCGGCGATGAAGTCCCGCGGGGCCGGGACGATCCTCACGACCTGCGGCGCGGGCGCGTGGTTCCCGGTCGTGGGGCAGACGCTGACCGCGTATGCGGCGGCGAAGGCCGGCGTCTGCCGCTTCACCGACCAGCTCGCGGTGGAGGTCATGGGCCACGGCGTGCGCGTCAACTGCTTGCAGCCCGGCCAAGTCTGGAGCC
>JAYYEE010000349.1:0-4639 GCA_036160175.1 Planctomycetota bacterium | reverse complement strand
CCGCCAGCGACTGCGTTGAGTACGCCTGCCATCGAGCGGGCCGGGCCGCTGATCGCGGAGACGATCTTGGTGTTGATTGTGTCGCGGTCCGGGAGGTCCGCGATCGCGCCCGCCTGATCGCCGACGTAGGCCTCGCCTTCGACGACGCCGCCCTTGATGGCGACCGGGCACTCTTTGTTCTTCTTGATCCAGTCGCGGACCACCTTGGCGGCGGTGATCGCGCCCTCCGCCTCGGCGACGGCGATGCCGGTTCGACCCTTCATGGCCTCCGCCATGTCGAGGCCGATCTTGGCGAACGCCTTGGTCGCGATGCGGCTGCGCACGACGCGGTATTGGACGCCGGCGTCGCGGAGTTTGGCGCGCAGCTCGATGTCCTGGTCCGGCTGGACCGGGCCCACGTCGAGGACGACGCAGGAGCCCATGTTCTCGAACGCTTGCTCGAGTTCGCTGAGCAGGATCTGGTTAACTAGGCTGGGCATTGGGTGCTCCTTGCTGGCGGCGGGTTATTCGACGGCGAGCGCGACGCCCGGGCCCATGGAGGTGGAGACGACGACCTTCTTGATGAACTCTCCCTTCGCCTGCGACGGGCGCAGGGTGCGGAGGTGCTCAACGAAGGCGGTGAGGTTCTCGGCGAGGTCCCCGCCGTCGAACGACTTCTTGCCGATCGCGACGTGCACGTTGGCGCCAGAGTCAGTGCGGAACTCGATCTTGCCCGCCTTGAACTCCTGGACCGCCTGCGCGACGTTCGGCGTGACCGTGCCGGCCTTGGGCGAGGGCATCTTGCCCTGCGGGCCGAGGACCTTACCGAGCTTGCCAACAAACCGCATCATGTCCGGCGACGCGATGGTCATGTCAAAGTCGGTGAAGCCCTTCTCGATCTTCTCGGCCAGGTCTGCCGCGCCGACGTAATCGGCCCCAGCAGCCTCGGCTTCCTTGGCCTTCTCGCCGTCCGCGAAGACCGCGATCTTGACCGACTTGCCGGTGCCCTTGGGCAGGCTGACCGAGCCGCGGGCCAGCTGGTCCGGCTGCTGGGGGTCGATGCCGATCCGGATCGCCACATCGACGGACTCGTCGAACGTCGGCCCGTTCAGCGACTTGATGAGGGCGATGCCCTCTTCGACCGGGTAGCGCTTCCCGCGCTCGACCTGGGTCTCACCCTGTTGGTAACGACGGCTGCGACGGCGAGCCATGAGTGTTCCTGTCCTTGTTTGGCCTTGGCCGCCAGCGCGAGCGACGCTCGCTCAGGCGGACCGTGAATGTCAGTGGTCTCGCCTAGTCGGCGACCTGGATCCCGCAGGCACGCGCGGTGCCCTCGACCATGCGCATCGCGCCCTCGATATCGATCGCGTTGAGATCCTTCATCTTCATCTCAGCGATCTCCTTGACCTGGTCACGGGTAACCGTGCCGGCCACTTCGCTGCCCGGGTTGTTGGCAGCAGACTCCAGCTTGGCGGCCTTCTTGAGGAGGACGGCGGCCGGAGGCGACTTGAACTCGAGCGAGAAGCTGCGGTCCTTGTAGACCGAGATCACGACCGGGATGATCAGGCCCTGCTGCGCGCGGGTCTCGTCGTTAAACTGCTTGACGAACTGCCCGATGTTGATGCCGTGCTGACCCAACGCGGGGCCGACAGGCGGCGCCGGCGTGGCTTGTCCAGCCGGGCACTGCAGCTTGATCGTAGCGGTGACTTCTTTTGCCATTCTGTGATCTCCCGCGGTCCTGGCGGCTACGCCTAGCGTGGCCTCCCGCTCGTAGAGAGTCCCGCAAGGCTACGCCGACGTGGCGCTCCGGGCCGCGGGGAGCCCGGATCCCGCCCGGCGCGAGCCGGTCGGGCCAAGAATCGCGACGAGTCGCGAAAGGGGGCGAAGATTTAAGCAGACGGGCGCCGCTAAATCAACTCCACTTCCCAATATCCGAGCGACATAGGCGTCGGACGACCGAAAAAGTTGACCGAGACGTCCAGCATGCCCTTGTCGGGGTGGACCTCGTCTACGGTCGCGTCGGTGTTCTCGAACGCGCCAGTCTTGATCTTGACCCGGTCGCCCTTCTTGAACTGGACCGCGACCTTCGGCTGCTCCTTGCTCGCGTTCATGGTGCCGAGCACCTTCTCGACGTCGTCCGGGTTCGCCGGCGTCGGCGTCGCTTGGCCGCCGACAAAGTCGCCGAAGCCCGGGGTCTCGCGCAGGACGAACCAGACGTCGTCGCTGAGGTCCATCTCGACCATCAGGTAGCCGGGATAGAGCTTCTTGCGCTTGACGACCTTCTTGCCGCCGCGGTGATCTTGGATGGTCTCGGTTGGGACCACGAGCTGGGGGACGAGCTCCTCGATGCCGGCTTGCTTCAAGCGGCGGATCATCGACTGACGGATCGTGTCTTCACGACCGACCTGCACCCTCAGGAAGTACCACTCGAGTGCCATCAGGCCCCCCTTCCGAGCAGCATCTGCATCAGCGAAACGAGGCCCAAGTCGCAGGCGAATAGGTAGCCGAAGAGCACGACGACCATCACGGCGACCGCCATGGTGCCCTGCCAAGTCTCACCCCAAGAAGGCCAAGTGACCTTCTGCATCTCGCCCTCGGTGTCGATGAGGGCGTCAGCGACGCGCTTGCGGTTCAGGATTTGGCGCAGCACGAGGCCGACCACGAACCACACGCCCAGCGTGACGCAGGTCGACGCCTTCAACGTCCCGAGCAGCGGGAACGTCTCGACGAACGTTGGGTTCGAGTCCCCCATCCAGAAGTTGAGGTTGTCGCCGAGTCCACCACCGTGGAAGCAGCCATATCCGACCAGCAGGAAGAGCGCCCAGAAGGCGAACATCCGAGCGTAACGGCCGTCGTCTTTGCGATAGCTCACGGGTCTACATTCCTTGCTGCCGACGGGCCGGCCGATGGCGACCTCGCTGCAGGCAAGCGGTCATTCATTCTGCGATGCTCGCGGAGCCGACTGGCGCGGCCCGAAACGAGCGGGGATCAAACGGGCGGAAAACCTTAGCGGCCGCAGCGCCCGAAGCCAACAACCTGCGCGCCGCAACGCTGCAGGTCGCCCTCAGGGGCACCACGGCCTTCGCTCCGCCCGACCGCCCTGGAGACAGCGTCACCAGCGCGGCGAGAGAGTGGCAGGGCAACTAGGACTCGAACCCAGAACCTGTTGATTTGGAATCAACTGCACTACCAATTGTGCTATTGCCCTTTGCCTGGCGCGCCGAACCGGGTCCCCGGCTGCCGACACGCCTGGTCGAGGCCCGACCGCCACGAGAACGCGGCGGAGGCCCCAGCGTCGATCTTACTCGACGATCTTGGTCACGCGACCCGAGGCGACCGTGCGGCCACCTTCGCGGATGGCGAAGCGCATGTGCTCGTCCATCGCGATCGGCGTGATCAGCTCGACTTCGATCTCGACGTTGTCGCCGGGCATGCACATCTCGGCGCCCTTAAGGTTCGCCGTGCCCGTCACGTCCGTCGTGCGGAAGTAGAACTGCGGGCGGTAGCCGCTCATGAACGGCGTGTGGCGGCCGCCCTCGTCCTTGCTCAGGCAGTAGACCGAAGCCTCGAACTTGGTGTGCGGGGTGCACGTGCCCGGGGCCGCGAGGCACATGCCCCGCTCGATCTCTTCCTTCTTGACGCCGCGAAGCAGCAGGCCGACGTTGTCGCCCGCCTGACCCTCGTCGAGCGTCTTCTGGAACATCTCGACGCCGGTGACCGTGCTCTGACGGGTCTCGCCGATGCCGACGATGTCGATCGCGTCGCCGACCTTGATGATGCCGCGCTCGCAGCGGCCCGTCGCGACGGTGCCGCGGCCTTCGATCGAGAACACGTCCTCGACCGGCATCAGGAACGGCTTGTCGATCTCGCGCTCAGGAGCGGGGATCGCCTCGTCGATCGCGTCCATCAGGTCGAAGATGCACTTGCTGGCCGGGTTGTCGCGGCCCGGGTTCTCCGTCTGCAGCGCCGGGAACGACGCGCCACGGACAACCTTGGCGTCGTCGCCCGGGTAGTCGTACTTCGTGAGCAGCTCACGGACTTCCATCTCGACCAGGTCGAGCAGCTCTTCGTCGTCGACGTTGTCCACCTTGTTGAGGTAGACGACGATCGCCGGGACGCCGACCTGACGCGCCAGGAGCACGTGCTCCTTGGTCTGCGGCATGGGGCCGTCGTCCGCCGCCACGACCAGGATCGCGCCATCCATCTGGGCGGCGCCGGTGATCATGTTCTTGACGTAGTCCGCGTGGCCGGGGCAGTCGACGTGCGCGTAGTGACGGTTCTGCGTCTCGTACTCGACGTGCGCGGACGAGATCGTCACGACACGGCTCGGGTCACGGACGGTGCCGCCCTTCGCCACGGAGGCGTATTCCTTGTAGGTGGCCATGCCTTCGGCAGCGAGCGTGTAGGTGATCGCGGCCGTCGTCGTGGTCTTGCCGTGGGCAACGTGCCCGATCGTCCCCACGTTCACGTGGGGCTTGGTCCTGTTGAAAGTTTCCTTGGCCATGAGTCTGGACTCGGTGAAATATCGTACGTTTGGAGCCAGCGCTACCGAGCCTGGACTCCTGTTGAGAGGGAGATGGAGCTTCTAGTGGGACTTGAACCCACGACCTCCTCCTTTCCAAGGAGGTGCTCTACCACTGAGCTATAGCAGCGTGCAAAA
>JAYYEE010000348.1:0-2582 GCA_036160175.1 Planctomycetota bacterium | reverse complement strand
GGTCCCAGAAGGGCATGCAGGTCTCGACGAACAGGCTCTTGGCCTTGAGACCCTGACGCCATCGAGGGTGCGTCATCGAGTCGACACAGTGGATCAGCAGCTGCTCCCCCCACGGCGTGTCGTAGCGCATCGGCATCCCCGCATACTGCGAGGCGACCGTCCCGTCGTCGGCGACCGCGAGCGAGATCCGGTGTCCGGCCGGGTTCGCGGGGTAGGCCCAGCGCCACTGCGCCAGCGTGCGGTCGACGTAGTCCGGGCCGCAGACCTCGCGGAAGACGAGGTTGAAGGTCCGCAAGATCGCGTCCTCGTCGCCGGCCTCGTACGGGCGGATCGTCAGGCCGCTGGTCACGCGAGCCTCCCGCACAGCGCCGAGACGACGCCGGTCATCCGCGCCGCCGCGGCGCGCCCTTCTTCGATGACCTCAGCGTGGGAGAGCGGCTGCTCAGAGATCCCCGCCGCCAAGTTGGAGATCAACGACAAGCCGCACAGCTCCGCGCCCATCGCCTTCAGGGCGATCGCCTCGTGCACCGTGCTCATCCCGACCGCGTCGGCGCCTAGGCCGCGCAACATGCGGACCTCAGCGGGCGTCTCGTAAGAGGGGCCGAGCAGCCCTGCGTAGACGCCCTGCTTGAGCCCGTCGCCGGCCGCGAGCAGGTGCTCGCGCAGCGAGCGGGCGTAGACCTCGCTCATGTCGGGGAAGCGCGGCCCGAAGGCCTCGTCGTGCGCGCCGGTCAGCGGCGACTGGCCCGTGAGGTTGAGGTGATCGGTCAGCACCATCAGGTCGCCCGCGACGAGCCCGTCGCCGATGCCGCCGGCGGCGTTGGTCAAGAGGAACCGCGGGGCGCCGAGCGTGCGGAGGGTGCGCACGCAGCGAACGGCGTCGCTCGGCGACCACCCCTCGTAGAGATGGACCCGACCCGTCAGGCACGCGACGCGCGCGCCGGCGACGGCGCCGAACACGACCGCGCCGCCGTGGCCTTCCACGTTCGGCCGCGGCCACTCCGGCACGTCTGCGAACGGCACCTCGACGCGGTCTTCGAGCGCCTCGGCGAACGACTTCAACCCGCTGCCGAGCACCATCGCCAGGGCGACGTCGGCGCAACGCTCCCGGCCGACCTGCTCCTCGAGCCAGCTAGCGGCGCGCTCGACGCGCGTTCGTTCCTGGTGGGCGCTCATGCAGAGGTCGACGAGAGCACGCCCGCGACGCAGGCGGTGAGGCAAGTGGCGATCGCGCCCGCGAACATCGCGCGCAGGCCGAGCTTGGCGAGGTCGCTGCGGCGGTCCGGCGCCATCGCGCCGAGGCCGCCGACCTGGATCGCGACGCTGCCGACGTTGGCGAAGCCGCAGAGCGCGAAGCTCGCGATCAGCGCGGTGCGCGGTGAGACATCGCCCGCCGCCTTCATCTCGCCGAGCTGCTGGAAGGCGACGAGCTCCGTGAGCACCAGCTTGGTGCCGATCAGCTCCGACAGCACCCCGATCTCCGCGCCAGGGACACCCATGACGGCGGCGACGGGATAGAAGACGACGGACAGCACACCCTGGATGGACAAGGTCGGGTTGATGGCGCCCAAGCATGCGTTCATCACCGCGACGAGGCTGAGGAAGGCGATGAGCATGGCGCCGACGTTCAGCGCCAGCTTCAGGCCGTCGCCTGCGCCGGCCGCGGCGGCTTCGACCACGCTGCCGTAGGGAGAGCCCTCCGCCTTCTCGACGCGGCCGAGCGTCTCGCTCTGCTCGGTCTCCGGCCAGAGCACCTTGCTGCAGACGAGGCCCGCGGGGACCGCCATGACGCTCGCGACCATCAGGTGGCCGGCGACCACGGCGCGTTGTTCGGGGTCCGCCCCGCCGACGAAGCTGACGTAGAGCGCGAAGACGCTGCCGGCGATGGTCGCGAACCCACCCACCATGACCGTGAACAGCTCGCTCGACGTCATCCGCGCGAGGAACGGCCGCACCAGCAGCGGCGCCTCGGTCTGCCCGACGAAGACGTTGGCGCAGGCCGACAGCGACTCGCTCCCCGACGTGCCGAGCACGCGCACCATCAGCCACGCCATCCCCCGGACGACCCACTGCATGATCCCGAGGTGGTAGAGCACCGCCATGAAGCTGCTGAAGAAGATCAGCGTGGGCAGCACCATGAAGGCGAACACGAAGATGCCGCCGGCTTGGTGCTCGCCGGTCTCCGGGTCGCCGGTCACCCACTGGCGGTCCTGATCGACGAGCGCTCCGAAGACGAAGTTGGTGCCGTCCTGCGACAGCTTGAGGAACGCGTCGACGCCGCGGCCGCAGGCCTGCAGCGCGGCGTTGCCGCCGTCCCACGAGAGGAAGACGAAGCCGAGCAGCGCCTGCAGCAGCAGCCCGACGCCGACCAGCTTCCACCGGATCGCCTTGCGGTCGCGCGACAGGAGCACGCAGATCCCGAGCATGACGAAGATGCCGCAGAAGGAGATAACCTGCATCGACGACGATCGTAGGTGGCCGACACCTCGTTCGCCCGACGATTTCGCTGAAGGCGCTCGGACCGCTTGTGCGCGCGGCTTTTGGCGGGGACCATCAGGACGTGGATCCCCGAGCACGCGACC
>JAYYEE010000347.1:0-3015 GCA_036160175.1 Planctomycetota bacterium | reverse complement strand
GCTGCCATCGCCGAGCTGCAGCTCGGCGATGGCGACGTCGGGGCGCACGTCGCGCCGATGTTCCACCTCGCCGACGCCTGGGCGACGTTCGCGATCACCGCGGTCGGCGGCAGACATGTCTTCCTGCCGACGTTTTCGGCTGCAGGCGCGCTCGACCTGCTCGCTGACGAGCGCGTCTCCATCACCAACCTGGTCCCGACCATGCTCAACCTCATGGTCAAAGAGCCTCGCGCGAGCGCGCGCTCGTTCGCGCTGCGGACCATGCTCCGCGGGGGCGCGCCGATCGCGCCCGACGTGGTCCGACGCATCATCGACACCTTTGGCTGCGACTATATCCAGACGTACGGGATGACCGAGACCAGCCCGTACTTGACGCTGAGCGCGCTGCCTGCAGAGCTGGCCGCGCTGCCGCTCGAAAAGCAGCTCCACTGGAAGTGCAAGACGGGGCGGCCGTTCCGAGGCGTCGAGCTGCAGGTCGTCGACGACGACGGCCGACCGGTCGATGCGGACGCGCGCGCGGTCGGCGAGATCCGCGTGCGCGGCGCGACCGTGACGCCAGGATACTGGCGCAACGACGAGGCCACGGCCGAGGCGTTCGACGCGGACGGGTTCTTGCGGACGGGCGACCTCGCGACGATCGACGCCTATGGCTTCGTAGACATCGTCGATCGCAAGAAGGACGTCATCAAGACCGGGGCCGAGACCGTCTACTCCGTGGAGGTCGAGCACCAGCTCTACGAGCACCCCGCGGTGCTCGAGTGCGCGGTCTATGGCAAGCCGGACGAGAAGTGGGGCGAGCGCGTCGTCGCCGCCGTCGTACTTCGTCGCGGACAGGCCGCCCGCGCGGACGCGCTCATCGCGTGGTGCCGCGCGCGGATCGCCGGCTACAAGACGCCCAAGGAGATCGTCTTTCTCGACGCGCTGCCGCGCACGGGCTCGGGCAAGATCCAGAAGCGGGCGCTGCGCGACGCCTGAGTGGTCATGGGCGGCGCAGCACCACGACGCGGTTGGTGTTGGTCCCCAGCTTGTTGTTCTCGACGCCCCAGCACTTGGCCGTCTTGGTGAAGTCTTGCGTGTGCAACATCACCAGCTCCGGCTCGAAGCCCGACTCGGCGGCGACCGGCACGACGTGCTCTTCTAAGCGGACCTTCCCGCGGCGGACCTCACCGACCTCGAACGCGACGTAACCACCCGGCCGGACTACGCGGTAGAGCTCGTCGAAGACCTCAGCCATCGCCGCGCGCCAGGCCTCTACGCTGCGCGCCATGGTGATCGGCACCGCGCTAGCGTCGATGCCGCAGAACCAGCAGCGCAGCCAGTTGTCGTCGGCGTATTGCACGACGTCGAGGAACGGCGGCGACGTCACGACCAGTTGGACGCTGCTGGACGGCATGCGACGCATCTCGGACGCAGGCCCCGTCATCAACACGGACATCGACGCGAGCTCTCTGCTCTGGCTGCGCCAAAGCGTCTCGGTGTCGGCGAGCAGCGTGCGCGACTTCTTACGCAGGAGCTCGCGCACGTCACGCTCCTCGGGCGCTTGGTCGCGCTTCTCGTTGATCTTGCGCTGTGAGGCCACGCTCGTCGCCTGGTTGGGCGGCAGCGTATACACCGAGAAGAAGCCGCTCGAATGCCCGGTGAGGCGGTTGACCGCGACCATCCTGAGCCACGCGTCAACATCGTCCAGGCCGCCGCGCGCTTCGCGACGCAAGAAGTAGGCGCGGAGCGCGTAGATGTGTCGCAGCGTGGTCGGGTGGAAGAAGACGAGCAGGTCGTCGTCGAGGTCCCCGTCCCACGACAGCTCCAACGCGTCGATCCGCGCCGAGACCTCAGCCAGCGTCGGCGGGCACAGCCGCGGACGCAGCAGCATCGCGGAGAGCGGGTTCACGTCGTTGCCGCACGGGACGCGGCCGCGCAGGCACGCTTCAAGCGGGGTCGTTCCACGACCCATGAAGGGATCGAGCACGAGGTCGCCCGGCCGACTCAGCCGATCGAGGAAGAACGCGGGCAGCGACGGCTTGAAGCACGCGCGATAGCTGACCTCGTGCAGGCTGTGCCCCTCTCGCTGCGCCTTCGTCCAAAACTCGTTCGTGAACGTCGGCACCCGGTGGCCGTCGACCTCCAGCACGCCCTCGACGGTCTCGGTCCCGAACTCCTTGAACGCGCGCAGATCGGCGGCCAGGTCGCTCGGGCTCAGGTCGCGGCGCAGGTCGGGCACCGCTCCATCGAATCCACGCGCGCGCTCGCCCGCAATCGCTAGATCTCCGCTCGCGACAAATCATCGACGGCACGGTTGATGTGCCGCGCGTGGACGGCACCGTACCGTCGTGGTCTTCGACTGGTTGCTCCGACCCCTTCGCCACGCTCGTCGCGCGCGCCTGCTCGCCGAGCCGTTCCCCGCTGCTTGGTCCCCGATCGTCGCGCGGTTGCCGTTCTACGCGGCGCTAGACGAGCGCGGTCGCGCGCGGGTTCGGGACGACCTGCGCGTCCTGGTCGCTGAGAAGAACTGGGAGGGCTGCGGCGGCTTGCAGATGACCGACGAGATCCGCGTCACCATCGCCGCGCAGGCGAGCTTGCTGCTGCTCAACATCGAGCACGAGTACTACAAGCACGTCACGTCGGTCTTGGTCTATCCGGCGGCCTACCGGACGATGCCGACGCGCGGCGCCGACGGGGTCGTCCGCGAGGGTCAGGCCAACCTGGGCGAGGCCTGGCGTCGGGGCCCCGTGGTCCTCTCGTGGGACGACGCCCCCCGCCGCGCGCTCGACCCCAACGACGGGCCCAACCTCGGCTGCCATGAGTTAGCGCCCAAGCGGGACCTGTTGGACGGGGCCGCCGACGGGGCGCCGCCGCTCGACCCCGCCCCCCCGCTGCGGCGATGGGTCGCGACGATGACGCGAGAGTTTGAGGCGCTTCGCGGGGCCGCGGCGCGCGGCCGCGCGACCGTGCTTGACACGTACGGCGCCACGAATCCGGCCGAGTTCTTCGCCGTCGCGACGGAGTGCTTCTTCGAGA
>JAYYEE010000346.1:0-3574 GCA_036160175.1 Planctomycetota bacterium | reverse complement strand
CAACGGCAAGGTGTTGATCATCGGTGGCTTGTCCGCGGGTTCTGGCATGCTCGCGACCTGCGAGCTGTTTGACCCGCAGACCGGGACGTTCTCGGCGACCGGCGCGATGATCGAGCCGCGCGCCGACGCGATGGCCGCTCGCCTGCGCGACGGGCGCGTGCTGGTGTGCGGCGGCGGGTCGCTGTTCACGGTGCTGTCGTCGGCAGAGATCTACGACCCGCAGACCGAGACCTGGACGGTCGTCGGATCGATGACCGACGCGCGCCGCGGTGCTGCGATCACGCAGATGCCCGACGGCGACGTTTTGGTCGCGTCCGGCTACGGCAGCTGGCTCTTGCCCGTGCCTACCGCCGAGGTCTTTGACTTCGAGACCGAGACGTTCATCCCCGCGGGGGCGCTGGACGCTGCCTGCGAAGACGCCAAGGCGGTCTTGTTGCCCAGCACGGGCCGCGCGCTGGTCGTCGGCGACATCGAGAACGGGACGTCGGCGCTCTTCCGATGATCGTCTGCCGCCCGCAGGGCGGGATCGGCGGTATCCTCAGTTGGTGACGAACACCCGCCTGATCGTATCGACGTCGATGGCTGCGCTCTCGGCCCTGCCCGCGCAGGCCCAAGACGTGCAGCCGTCGCGCTCGCTCATCGAGGTCCGCGTCTCCGGGCCGGCGCAGCTGATGCAGCTGATGGCCCTCGACCTTGACCTGGCCGGCTGCCGGACCCCGCTGCTCGCGCAGCGCCGGATCGAGGTCATCGGTCGCCCGGGTGACCTGGCGCGGCTGCGGCGCGGCGGCCTCGCCGCGACCGTCGTCGTGCCCGACCTCATGGCGCAGCACGCCGCCGCCTTGGCGCAGCACGCCGTTGTCCAGACGGACACGCTGACGCCGCCGATCGGTCAAGGCGCGATGGGCGGGCACTACACGCTCGCGGAGATGGAGGCGATCCTCGACGACTTCCACAGCAACTACCCGAACATCTGCTCGCAGAAGGTCAGCATCGGTCAGTCGGTCGAAGGGCGTGACCTCTGGATGGTCAAGATCAGCGACAACGTCGGAGTCGATGAGGGCGAGCCGGAGGTGCTCTATGACGCGCTCCACCACGCGCGGGAGCCGCTGTCGATGTCGACGACGCTGCTGTTTATGGATGAGCTCCTCGACGGCTACGGCGTGGACCCCGAGGCGACGTTCTTGATCGACGAGCGAGAGCTCTACTTCATCCCGTGCGTCAACCCCGACGGCTACGAATACAACCGCGCGATCGCGCCCAACGGCGGCGGGATGTGGCGCAAGAACCGACGCGCCAACGGCGGCGGCTCGTTCGGCGTAGACCTCAACCGCAACTACGCGACGCAGTGGAGCGCGCCCAACGGCGGGAGCTCGACGAACCCGTCCAGCGACCTCTACCGCGGCCCCGCGCCGTTCTCTGAGCCCGAGACGTCGGCCGTCGAGGGGTTCTCTGCGACCCGTCAATTCGTCCAGGTCTTCAGCACGCACAGCTACACCGACGTGCTGCTGCGACCGTGGGCGTATCAGGTCGGCGACCCCGCGAACGTCGCGGCCTACAACGTGCTCGGGGCCTTCATGGTCCAGGAGAACGGCATCCAACACGGGCGCTGGGGCTCCCTGCTCTATATCTCCTCCGGGACGTCGATCGACCACCACCACGCCGTGCGTGGCTCGTACGCGTGGACCGCCGAGCTCGGCAAGGCCAGCGAGGGCGGCTTCTGGCCGGTGGGGCCGACGATCGAGGCGATCGCGCGGCGGCACCAGCGGATGTTCCGCAAGGCGGCGCTCACCGCGGGGGCGGCGTTCCGCGTCGCCGACGTGCAGTTTGTTGAGGCGGCAGGCGGCAACGGCAACGGCGTGATCGAGGCCGGGGAGACAGGCGAGGTCGTGGTGAGCGTCGACAACGTCGGCGCCGCCGGGGCGTCATTGACCGTCGAGCTGCTCACGAGCGACCCGCAGATCGCGCTGCTGAACAGCAGCGTCGCGCACGGTGCTGTGCCGGCGTTCGCCAGCGCTGCGACCAACGCCACGCCGCTGACGTTCAGCGTGCCGAGCGGCTACCAGGGCGCGGTCGCGCCGTTGACGGTGCGAGTCAGCGGCGACGGCCGCACACAGGACATCGCCGCGCCGGTCGCCCTGCTGCCCACGCGGACCTGCGTAGACGACGACTTCGAAGCAGACCGCGGCTTCGCGCGCGCCGCCGGCGGGACCGCGACGACCGGCATGTGGGAGCGCGCCGCGCCGGCGCAGACGACCTGGAACGGCCAGGTCTTCCAGCCGGGCGCGCAGACGACGCCGGGCGGCGCGCGTTACTGGGTGACCCAGGCCAACCCAGGGACATCCGTCGGCAGCTTCGACGTCGACACCGGCTACACGGACCTGATCACGCCGCCGCTTGATCTGTCGCACCTCGTCGCCGCGAGCGTCGCGTTCGACGTGCACTACGCCGAGAGCACCTCCGACGACGCGCTGGAGGTCGCTGGTAGCCTCGACGGCGGCGTCACGTGGCAGCAGCTGTACACGACCAACACCTCGACCGTTGGCTGGCAGCGCATAGAGTGGGCGCTGCCGACGCCGCTCACCGACGAGGTGGTCGTCCGCGTCCGCGCCCAAGACTTGTCGCCTTCACTCGTCGAGGCGGCGGTCGACGGCTTCGAGGTGGTCGCGCCGGTCGACGATGGCGCGGTGACGATGCTCGGGAGCGGCGCGCTCGGGACGAGCTTGCGGATCGGCATGACCGGCCCAGCTGGCGGGGTCTTGCTCCCGCTCGCTGCGCTCGGGTTAGGCCCTGGGCTGTCTGCGCCCGGCGTCGCCGGCACGCTCCTGCTGGACCCGGCGAGCGCCGCGCTGTTCCCGCTGCAGGTCCTGAGCGCGGGCGAGTACGCCGCGCTTGAGCTGCCGCTGCCGAACCAAGCCAGCTTGATCGGCGTGCCCGTCGCTGCGCAGGCGGTCTATGTCTACGCGGGGCAGGTCACGTTCGGCGGCAACGCGCCGGTCGTGACGCTCAAGTAGCGCGGCGGCAGCTCACTTATCGTCCAGCTCGGCGAGTTGCCGTTCGAGCGCGGTGACCTCCTCGACGAGCTGGTCATAGCGCTGGTAGGCGTGATTGCCCGGGCGCTGGTCCGCGCGGTTGATCATCGACGACAGGTAGCGGATCTGTGAGAGCAGCATCTGCTGCGGGTAGGTCTGCCGCGCGTTGTTCAAGCGGTCGTTGATCTCGTCCAGCGCCGCGCGCTCCTCGGCGGCGTCGCGGTCCCGCCGGCGGCGCGCGCTCGCGGCGAGGGCGCTGGCGCGCTGGCTGAGCGCTTGGACCTTGGCGACGAGCTCTCGCTGCGCCTGAAGATCGTCGCGGGTCACGCCCTCGGCCGCGACGCGCGGGTCCATGGTCAGCTCCACCTGCTGGGCGGCTTGGCCGCCGTCGAAGACGAGCCGGAGCTCATAGCGCCCGGGCAGCACCATCGTGCTCCCTTCGCCGCGCAGGTCCCACGTGTAGCGGTGGAACCCAGCCTTGCTCGAGAGCCCGCGGCCGCTGCGGCCGCGACGAAAGGGGCCGCGCATGCCCTGAGTTCTTCGCC
>JAYYEE010000345.1:0-2799 GCA_036160175.1 Planctomycetota bacterium | reverse complement strand
CGCTTCTCGAAGCTCGCGATGCAGAGCTCATTGAGCTTGTCCAACAAGCTCGGGACAGCGCGCGCGCCCTCGCCGAGCGGCGCTGCGCCCACGAGCCCCCGATCGCGTTCGCCCGCGCGCCGCTGCTGCTCCGCCAGCAGCCGAGCGCTGAGGTCGCGCAGGTCGCGCACGCGCGCGTCGTAGCGCTCCAAGAGCGCCCCACGCGGCGTCGGCAGCACGTCGCCGATGCCTAGGCGTTCCCCCGACTGGGCAGCTTCTCGCATCGCCCGGTAGGCCTGGCGCCGCGTTAGCCCGCCGACCTCCGAGAGCACGGTCGTCGCATAGGTGGCGAGCTGCGCCGTGACGTCTTTGGGCAAGACCCCTGGCTCGATCGCCTCCACCGGCATCGAGAACAAGTTTCGCGCCGCCTGACGCGCGCCGCGGAGGCCGTCCCCGTAGTCGTACCGCCAGTCGCCTTGCGGGTCGTCGATCGCCTGGCAGACGCTGGCGCCGTGCACGGCGGCGCCGACGCAGTGGCGCAGGCGGAAGCGCAGGTAGTGGATGAATACACGCGTGGTCGCCTCGTCCCGCGCGACCTCGACGCCGTTGCGGTCGAGGACCCGACCGCGCAGGCTCGGCACTGAGCGGAACGCCCAGCGGTTCTCGTAGCTGCGTCGCGTCCACACGTCTTGCGCCTGGACCATGAGCGAATACAGGTGACCGAGGACCGCCAGCAACGCGGCGGCGAACACCGCCGCAAGCACGCGGATCCGCGCCGACGAGGTCGCGCGCGCGCCGCTCACGCTGGCCCTCCTGGCAGCAGCTCCGAGGGCTCAGTGAACGCACGGAACGGCGGCAACAAGCGCACAGCGAGGAGCAGCGGCGGCAGCAACACGGCGGCCCAGAGCACCCGCCATGGATCGACCCCGCTCGCGGCCGACGGCTCATCGAACAGGCGCCCGCAGAACCCAGAGAGCTTGGGGATCAGCACCGCGAGCAGCGCTGCTGCCAGCACCAACCACAACCACCGCTGCGCGACGAAGAGCACCCGCATCGGCAGCAGGACCGCGACCGGCACGCCGATGACCAGCAGATGCACCGGCAGCGATGCCTGATCGACGAGCGCTCGGCCCACCGCGACGCCCAGCAAAAGGAACGGCAGGGCCGGCACCTGCGCGAACCACGCCAGGTAGAGCGCGGCGAGCACTGCCATGTCCACCGCCGGCAAGCCGAGGTCTTGCAGGTAGCCGACGACCAAGAAGGCCTGCGGCACGATCAAGAACCACCACAGCCACCGCATCAGCGCGCAGCCTCCCCGCCAACCAGCACGTCCACGGCCCGCGGCCCCGGCGCGACCGGCGCGCGCACTTGGATCAAATCGCGCGCGAACCCGTGCTCGTTGACGCGCCCGATCCAGAGGCCAGACGGGCAAAACCGGCCGTTGCTCCCGGTGAACAAGAAGCCGTCGCCGAGGCGCCTGACGACCTCGCGCGGCGGCCCCTGCCATCGCACCCAAGCGACGCCCCCCTCTGCGCGCTCTACGACGCCGCTCATTTCGACGACCGGCTGGTCGACGTCGTCGGGCAAGAACAACAGGCTCCAGCGATGCCGAGACGCTGGGAACGACGTCACCAAGGCGTTCCCGAAGCTCAATCCGCGCGCGACGCCGACGAGCAAGCCGCGCTGTGTGACAGCCGCCCCGTCTGGGACCTCGCCGCTAGACACCAGCAGGTGGCGACCGCGGTGCGCGCCGGGCAGATCGTAGACCACGCCGCTCGCGAGCGTGTGTTCTCGCAGGCCAGATGCAGAGAGCTCGGGCAGGCCCTTCGGTCGCCACAGGACCACGTGCGAAAGCGCCCGCGGCTCGAACATCGGCTCGACGTAGACGCCGATCGTCAGCACGTCGTCCGTCGCGCGGTCATCGTAGCCCCAAACGCGCGCGCGCCCGAGCACCAGCCCCTCCGGCGCCGTCTCCCGACCTGTCCCGAACATCAGCGACTTCGTCCGAACCACGAGGCCGACTTCGTCGAGCTGCGCGGCGCGATAGGGATCGTCCCACATGTCGGCGCGCATCGGCGCAGGGTCCGCCGCAGCAGCTGGGCGCACCACAAAACGCAGCGGGGCGTCGCCAAGCTCAACGCCAGCGTAGAGCCGCGGGGCGTCGCGGTGGTTACAGAGCATCACCCGCGCCGGATCCGACGGCTCGTCGCGCTCGGCGCGCCCTTTGCCCGGCTCCATCAAGAAGCCGATCAACTGCTCACCCTTGACCACCATCCGATCACAGCTCGCGAGCTCCTCATAGCTGTGATCGAGGAGCAGCTCGCTCATGCGACCACCCCCGCCGCGGCGAGAGGCCGACAGGACCCCACACAAAACCTGCTCGACATGCGGCGGCGCGACCTGCTGATCGAACGCGAATTCCCTGCGCTCGACGCGTCGACGCAGTTGGCTGCGGAGCTGGTCTACACGCGCGAGGTCGTCACGCTCGGCCGCCGCCGCGGGGTGACCTGACCACAGTGAGGCGAGACGAGGCACGACCGTCGCCGCGCCGACGAGCCAGCGCTCGACGGGGGCGAACAGCGCGGGCAGCGTCAGCCACGCCAGCGCGAACAGCAGCATGGCGTAGAGACCGACCGGGAACGCTGCCGACTTTCTCACCATCTACCGACCTGAACCCCCGCTTAACATGACGGCGCTGCGCCACCTCGCTTGCACCCGAGGACGATGCGGGTGGCCACCCTAGCGGCCTGCCACCCGCTCCCCGCAAAAGGCGAAGCGCCCCCGACGGGAGCGCCGCCTCGATCTAACCGAGGTCTTCGC
>JAYYEE010000344.1:0-8843 GCA_036160175.1 Planctomycetota bacterium | reverse complement strand
GCTCGATGCCGAGCTCGTCGAGTTGGTTGGAGTAGCTCATTAGAAGTAGCCCTCCCGCTTCTTGTCCTCCATAGAGCCGCCCTCGTCGAAGTCGATGACGCGGCCCTGGCGCTCTGAGTCACGGCTGCGGAGCATCTCCTCGATGATCTTCGGGAGGGTGTCTGCATCAGACTCGATCGCGCCGGTCAGCGGGTAGCAGCCGAGGGTCCGGAAGCGGACCATCTTCATCTCGGGCGTCTCGCCGTCTTCAAGCGGCATGCGGTCGTCGTCGACCATGATCCAGGTGCCGTTGCGCCGGACGACGGGTCGCTCCTTCGCGAAGTAGAGCGGGACCATCGGGAGGTTCTCTTTGTAGACGTAGAGCCAGACGTCGAGCTCCGTCCAGTTGCTCAGCGGGAAGACGCGGATCGACTCGCCCTTCTTGACCTCGCAGTTGAAGAGGTTCCAGAGCTCTGGTCGTTGGTTCTTGGGGTCCCACTGGTGGAACTTGTCGCGGAAGCTGAAGACGCGCTCTTTGGCGCGGCTCTTCTCTTCATCGCGGCGGGCGCCGCCGAACGCGGCGTCATACTCGCCGGCGTTCAGCGCTTGCTTGAGCGCCTCCGTCTTCATCACGTGGGTGTGCCGCTGCGTGCCGTGCGAGAACGGTCCGACGCCCTGGTCGACGCCGTCTTGGTTGATCCACTCGACGAAGTCGAGGTCGAGGTCCTTCACCAGCTGGTCACGGAACTCGATCATCTCTCGGAACTTCCACGTCGTGTTCACGTGGAGGATCTTGAAGGGGATCTTCGCGGGCGCGAACGCCTTCTGGGCGAGCCGCAGCATCACGCCAGAGTCCTTGCCGATCGAATAGAGCATCACCGGCCGCTCAAACTCAGACGCGACCTCTCGGATGATGTGGATGCTCTCCTGCTCCAGTTGCTGCAGGTGGCTGAGCGCGTAGTTGGTCATGACGCAGAGGGCGGCGATCGAAGGGAGCCGCGCTTGTCTAGGATGGCTTGCACCTCAGCGGCGCACTCGTCGAGCGACATGTCGCCCGTGTTGAGGTGGATCGCCGGAGATTCGGGTGGTTCGTAGGGCGACGAGATCCCGGTGAATTCGGGGATCTTGCCGTCGCGGGCCTTCTTGTAGAGGCCCTTTGGGTCTCGTGACTCGCAGACGTGCAGGGGCGCGTCGACGAACACCTCGAGGAAGTCAGCGTCGCCGACGACGTCACGGACCTGCTGGCGGTCTGCGCGGAACGGCGAGATGAACGCCGTCAGCACGATGGCGCCGGCGTCGGCCAGCAGCGCCGCCACGTGACCGATGCGGCGGATGTTCTCGGTGCGGTCGGCGTCGGAGAAGCCCAGGTCCGCGCACAGGCCGTGGCGCACGTTGTCTCCGTCGAGCACGTAGACCAGGCGGCCAGCAGCAGACAGCCGCTCTTCGACGGCGCGTGAGACGGTCGACTTACCAGACCCGGACAAGCCCGTGAACCAGGCGACGCAGCCGCGTTGGCCGAGCAGCCGCTCCCGATCGTGACGAGAGACGACGCCTTCGTGGCGGACGATGTTGCGAGGAGAGTCAGTCATGTGCGGCGATCACCGCAAGTTGGGCGAGCTACTGTGGCAGCCTCGAGGAGGCACTCCAAGCGTAACATCGGCTCCGACGCGGGGCTGCCGGGACCAAACCTCCCAGCGCCCATACGATGGGGACTGCGCGGCGCGCGCGACGATGCGTTGTATGGCGTGAGCGGATCCAACGCCGCTCCGTGCACTCAGGCGGCTGGCGCTGCGGCGAAGAAGGCGAACCAGTCGCGCTCGTCTGTCCAGACGCCGACCTCACGAAGCCCAGCGCCTTCGAGGAGCTGGCGGAACGACGAGACCGTGTATTTGTATGAGTTCTCGGTGTGAATCCGGTCCCCGACCGCGAATCGCCGCTCGCCGCCTTCCCAGCGCACGGTGGTGTCGACCGTCGCCTCCAGGTGCATCTCGATGCGTTGTTCGGACTCGTCGTAGTGCGACACGTGGCGCCATGTAGCGGGTGCGAAGTCCGCGCCGGCGATGCGGTTGACGTTCTGGAGGATGTTGCGGTTGAAGGCCGCAGTGACGCCGAGCACGTCGTCGTAGGCGCGCTCTAGCACGGCTGGGTCCTTGACGAGGTCGATGCCGATCCACAGCGTGTCGTCGGCGCTCATCTGCGCGCGGATCCGCTGCAGGAAGTCGCGCGCGGCGGGAGGTTCGAAGTTGCCGATCGACGAGCCCGGGTAGAAGAACAGCCGCGGCGCGGCGTCGACGATCTCGGGCAGCGTCAGCGCGCGCGAAAAGTCCGTGCCGACCCCGACCATGTGCACCTCGGGGTGTTCGGATTGGAGGCGGACCACCGCGTCTCGGAGATAGTCGGTCGAGATGTCGACGGGCACGTATTGCCGCGGGCGTACATGGGCGAACAATCGAGGGGCCTTATCGCAGGCGCCTGCGCCGAGGTCGATCATCGCGCAGCCGGTGACGTCGCGGGCGGCGACCAGCGCGCGGGCGTGCTCCGCCAACAAGGCTGCTTCGGTCCGGGTCGGGTAGTAGTCAGGCAGCGCGGTGATCACGTCGAACAGCCGCGAGCCGACGGTGTCGTAGAAGTACCACGGCGGGATCGACGCGGCGGGCTGCTCCAGGCCGTGCAGCAGCTCGGCGGCTGGATCTGCGCCGCTGTCCTTCGTCATCTGGAAGAAGTCGGGGACCGGGGCGTTGGTCGGGGCGCTGCTCACCCGCGCGAGCATAGATCCCCTGCGCTGCTTGTCAGCGGGTGTGCGGTGATTCCAGCCTGGCGCGCGCTTCAGTCTGCAGGGTCGTACGCGAGGTTGGGCGCGAGCCAGCGCTCAGCGTCCTTGGTCGAGATGCCCTTTCGCTTGGCGTAGACCTCGACCTGGTCGCGGTCAATTCGTCCGACGCTGAAGTAGCGCGTCGCTTCGTGGCCGAGGTAGACGCCGCTGACGCTCGCGGCTGGCGTCATCGCAAAGTGCTCGGTCAGCCCGATGCCGAGGTCGTGCGCGCCGAGGATGTCGAAGAGCTTCTGCTTCTCCGTGTGGTCAGGGCACGCCGGGTAGCCGAACGCAGGCCGGATAGACCGATACTGCTCGCGCACGAGATATTCGCTGTCGCGCGCGTCGGACGCGCTGTCCGGGAAGCCCCAGTCGGCACGCGCTTGCTGGTGGAGCTTCTCGGCGAATGCTTCGGCGCACCGGTCCGCGAGGGCCTTGACCATGATGGCGTTGTAGTCGTCGTGCTGCGCCTCGAACTCCGCGGCAAACTCCTCGGCGCCGAACGCGCTGACTGCGAACGCGCCGATGTGATCCTCTAGCCCCGAGTCGACCGGCGCGACAAAGTCCGCGAGCGAGTAGGTCGGCTTGCTGTCGTCGGCGGTGCGCTGTTGGCGCAGCATCGGGAACCGGCACGCCTCTCCGGAGCGTGACGCGTCCTTCCAGACGACGATGTCGTCGCCGTCGCTGTTCGCTGGCCAGAACCCGTAGACGCCGCGCGCCGTGAGGCGGCCCTCGGCCTGCATTCGCTTTAGCATGGCGACGGCGTTGTCGTGCAGCTCGCGCGCGGCGTCGCCGTAGTCGGGGTGCTCGAAGATCTTCGGGTACTTCCCCTTCAGCTCCCACGCAGCGAAGAAGAACGTCCAGTCGATGAACGGCACGAGGTCACTGATCTGTACATCGGTCAGCTCGCGCGTGCCCGTAAAGGCCGGCGCCGCGACTTGATCGGCGGACCAGTCGAGCTGAAAGCGCTTTTGGACGGCCTTGGTGTACGGCAGGAGCGGGTGCTCGATCTTCTGTCGGTGCAGCTCGCGCAGCTCGGCCTGCAGCTCGCGGTTACCTGAGTCAAAGACCTGCTTTCGCTCCTCGTCGAGGAGGTCGCTGACGGCGTTGACCACGCGCGACGCGTCCTTGATGTGCGCGACGGGTTCGTCGAAGACCGGCGCGATCTTGACGGCGGTGTGCTGCTTGCTCGTCGTCGCGCCGCCGATCAAGAGCGGCTGCTTCATGCCGCGGCGCTTCATCTCTTTGGCGACGTAAACCATCTCGTCGAGCGACGGCGTGATCAGGCCCGAGAGCCCGATCATGTCGGCGCGCTGCTCCTCGGCGGCGTCGAGGATCTTGTCCGCGGCGACCATGACGCCGAGGTCGATGACCTCGTAGTTGTTGCAGCCGAGGACGACCCCGACGATGTTCTTGCCGATGTCGTGCACGTCGCCCTTCACGGTCGCGAGCACGACCTTGCCCTGGGAGCTGGCGCGCGCTGCGTCGGCGGCGCTCTCGCCCGCGGCGGCGCGCGCGGCCTCCTTCTCGGCCTCCATATACGGGGTCAGGACGGCGACCGCCTTCTTCATCGCGCGGGCGCTCTTGACGACCTGTGGCAAGAACATCTTGCCTGCGCCAAAGAGGTCGCCGACGACCTTCATGCCGTCCATCAGCGGCCCCTCGATGACCTGCAGCGGCCGGTCAAACTGCTGGCGCGCCTCCTCGGTGTCGTCCTCGATGAAGTCGACGATGCCGTGCACTAAGGCGTGCTCGAGGCGCTTGCTGACCGGCGCCTCGCGCCAAGACATGTCCACGACGCGCTGTTTGCCGTCGCCCTTGACCCGCTCGGCGAACGCGATCAGGCGCTCGGTGGCGTCGGGCCGTCGGCAGAAGAGCACGTCCTCGACGCGCTCTAGCAGGTCCTTGGGGATCTCCTCGTAGACCTCCAGCATGCCCGCGTTGACGATGCCCATGTCCATGCCCGCGCGGATCGCGTGGAACAGGAACGCCGAGTGCATCGCCTCACGCACGACGTTGTTGCCGCGGAACGAGAATGAGAGGTTGGACACGCCGCCAGAAACCTTGGCGCCCGGGCAGACCTTCTTGATGACCCTGGTCGCCTCGATGAAGTTGACCGCGAACTGGTCGTGCTCCTCGATGCCGGTCGCGACCGCCAAGATGTTGGGGTCGAAGATGATGTCGTTAGGGTCGAACCCGACCTGCTCGGTGAGCAGCTTGTAGGCGCGCTGGCAGATCTCGACCTTGCGCTCGACGGTCTCCGCTTGGCCGACCTCGTCGAACGCCATCACGACGACGCCCGCGCCGAAGCGCTTGATGTATCGCGCCTTGTCGAGGAAGTCGGCCTCGCCTTCCTTGAGGCTGATCGAGTTGACGACGCACTTGCCTTGCGCGCACTTCAGGCCAGCCTGGATCACGGACCACTTCGACGAGTCGATCATGATCGGGATCCGCGCCACCTCTGGCTCGGTCGCGATCAGGTTAAGGAACGTGGTCATCGCATGCTCGGAGTCGAGCATCCCCTCGTCCATGTTGACGTCGAGCAAGTTCGCGCCGCCGCGGACTTGGTCGAGCGCGACCTCCAGCGCGGTCTGGTAGTCGTTCGCGAGGATCAGCTTGGCGAACTTCTTGCTGCCCGTCACGTTGGTCCGTTCGCCGACCATCATGAAGGTCGAGTCCTGGTGGATGACCAGCGGCTCGAGGCCGCTGAACACAGCGAACGCTCGCGCGGACGCGGGCCGCTCGCGCGGGTCGAGCTCTTTGACGGTCTCGGCGATGGTCTCGATGTGCTCGGGCGTGGTGCCGCAGCAGCCGCCGAGCACGTTCACGAAGCCGTCCTGCGCGAAGTCCTTGAGCAGCGCGGCGGTGCGCTCGGGCGGCTCGTCATACTCGCCCATCGCGTTAGGCAACCCGGCGTTCGGGTAACAGCTGGTGAAGGTCGTCGCGTGGTTGGAGAGCGCCTCGATGTAGGGGCGCATGTCCTCCGCGCCGAGCGCGCAGTTGATCCCGACCGAGATCGCATCGCTGTGCGCGATGGACGCCCAGAACGCCTCGATCGTCTGCCCTGACAGGGTGCGGCCGCTGCGGTCGGTGATGGTCACCGAGAGCATCAGCGGCACGTCCCGTCCGGACTCTTCGACCGCGTCTTGGTACGCCAGCACCGCGGCCTTGCTGTTGAGCGTGTCGAAGATGGTCTCGATCAAGATCAGGTCAACGCCGCCTTCGACGAGCGCCGCGACTTGCTCTTTGTAGGACTCGTAGAGCTCGTCGAAGGTCGCCGCGCGGAACGCGGGGTCGTTGACGTCAGGAGAGATCGAGAGGGTCTTGTTGGTCGGGCCGACCGCGCCGGCGACGAAGCGCGGCTTGTCGGGCGTCTTCACGGTCCAGCTGTCGGCGGCGGCGCGCGCGATGCGCGCGGCCTCGACGTTGATCTCTCGCACGAGGTGCTCGGCGGCGTAGTCCGCCTGCGAGATGGTCGTCCCGTTGAAGGTGTTGGTCTCGATGATGTCCGCGCCCGCAGCCAAGTAGGCGTCATGTACGCCGCGCACGACCTCGGGTTGGGTCAGCACCAAGATGTCGTTGTTGCCTTGCAGGTCGCTGGCGTGGTCGCCGAAGCGGTCGCCGCGGAAGTCTGCCTCCTGGAGCTTGTGCCGCTGCAGCATGGTGCCCATCGCGCCGTCGACGATCAGGATGCGGCGGGCGAGCAGGTCCTCCAGCGCGGCGCGGGTGTCGCCGACGCGGCCGGCGACGGTGTTCTCTGAAGTAGCGGTCATGTCAGCGGGGCGGTCGGTCGGCAGAGGCGATGAAGGTGGTGGGGAGGTCGCGGTCCTCGGACGCGGCCTCGTGCAGCTCGAGCTCCACGTTGCACAGTCCGGCATCCGCGAGCCACTCGCGCACGCGCGCGGTCGCGAACCCTTGCCAGATGACGCCGAGGTCCTTCTGCAGCCACTCTCTGTCGGGCTGCGGGCGGTCCTCTGGCGCGGTGAAGTCGACGAGCACGATCCGGCCGCCGGGGCGGACGACGCGCGCTAGCTCAGCGATGGCGTCGCGCGGCGACGGCACGTAGTGCAGGACCATGTGCGCGAGCACGGCGTCGACTTCGCCGTCTGCCAGCGGCAAGTCGGTGGCGGCGCCTTGGCGGAGCTCGACGCGGCCCGGGTCGTCGAGCGCGGCGCGCTTCGCGTCGGCGGCGGCGAGCATCGCCTCGGACTGGTCGACCGCGATGACTCGCATGCCGAGCTGCGCCATCTCCATGGCCAGCACGCCGGTGCCGGTGCCGACGTCGGCGATCGTCAGGCCGCGCGGCACCAGGCGGCCGATCGCGCGCGCGCGCTGCAGGTCGTCTTGGAAGACCTTCCGCAGACGGTCCCATTCGGAGCCGAGCGAGTCGAAGAACTCGCGGCTGCCGAGCGTGCGGGCGCGCAAGAGCGCGTCGAGCGCTTCCGCGTCGGCGGCGATCTGGGGATCGTCACGCAGCGAGCCGCGCGCCATCACCCAGCCGTCGCTCCACGCCCCGTCGCTCGGCGGCGTGAACCGTGAGTAGCAGAACGCGCCGTCGCGCCGCTCAGACAAGAGGCCCTGCTCTTTGAGGTGAGCGAGGTGGCGAGACACTGTCGACTGCGGGAGGTCGAGCAGCTTGACGAGGTCCGCGACCGACAGCTCTTGGCGCTCGAGGAGCGCCAGCAGGCGGAGACGGGTGCTGTCTCCGAGGGTCTTCACGACCCGCTGGAAGGTGTCGACGGTCATGGCTCGAGTGGAAGTATATCCATCAATCCGGATATGTGAATGCCAATGCCCGGATCTCTACGGGCTCCATGCGCCTAAGCGTATGTTGGCGAACGACTAGCCCAGCCGCTGGCGGTCAGGCGCGTTCGACCTGGATGACCTCGACCGGGCAATCTTCAGCCGCCTGTTCGATCTCATCGGACTGTTCATCGAATCGCCGCGGCGCCTCGGGCCGCACGACGCAGTCGGCGTCGTCAGCGACGAAGAAGACCTCCGGGGCGACATCTTGGCAGCGTTGGCACGAGATGCAGCCTTCCTCGATCCAGACCTTCTTGATGGGGGGCGCGTCGCTCACGGGGTTCCTGTTGATGCATCCTGGGTCGCTGACGTGCAGCTAGCAAGCCCCGAAGGCCTTCGGGGCTGCTTCTGCAGGCCGCGCACCTGGATATGAGATATGACGGGTGGATGGCCAACCGCGCTCACCTGCTAGGCGCCTTGCTGTCGCTGACCGCTGCGCTCGCGGCCCAGCAGGGGCGCGCGACGCGAAGCGCGCACTGCATCGCTGCAGGGACCAAGTGGCAGACGTCGGCCGTCGTGATCGACAGCGGTGTAGCCGGGCCGACCGCGCTCGTCGTCGGCGGCGTGCACGGCAACGAGCCGGCGGGCTACCGCGCCGCGCGCCAAGCTAGCGGTTGGCGCGTCGCGAAGGGCAGGCTGGTCGTGATCCCGCGGGCCAACGAGCTCGGGCTGCGCGCGGGCACCCGCCGGATGCCAGGGCTGTCCAAGGAGCGCGGCGACCTCAACCGGCAGTTCCCTACCGCGGCGCGCCCCTCGCCGGTCGGGGAGCTCGCGACCGCGCTGTGGGACTTCGTGACGGAGCTCTCACCGGACTTCGTGGTCGACCTGCATGAGGGCTACGACTTCACGCAGCGCAACCCGAAGTCGGTGGGCAGCTCGCTGATCGGCGCGGAGCATCCGGGCACCGCGGCGTTGGCGAAGGCCGCGCAGGCCGCGGTGAACGCCGAGATCGCTGCCGACGACCTCAAGTTCGTGCTCAAGAAGCGCGCCGTCAACGGCAGCTTGATCCGCGCCGTCGTCGAGCAGCTGCAGGTCCCGGCGTTAATCCTGGAGACCACGACCAAGTCGCAGGCCTACGCCGTGCGCGCGCGCCAGCATCGCTTGATGGTGCACGCCTTGCTCGCACACCTCGGCATGGTCACGGACGGCCCGCACGTGCTGCTAGGGGACGCGCGGCGCGAGGGCGCGCTCAAGGTCGGGATGTTCAGCGCCAAGGGCGTGAGCGGCAACGGCCCCAAGAGCCTTGAGC
>JAYYEE010000343.1:0-9494 GCA_036160175.1 Planctomycetota bacterium | reverse complement strand
GGGCGACGACGTGCAGGTTCCAGCGCTCGGCGAGGTCACGCAGCTCGTCCTCGTATCGCCCCACCGGGCCGTCGAGGACGATCACGAATTCGCTCTGGTAGCCGCCGGCGCGCAGCGCCTCACCGAAGCCCTCGACGACCTCCCGGGCGTCGGCGCCTGCCTCCGTGATCGCGATGACCACCGAGACCAGCGCGCCGGCGACTGGCTTGTCCGCTTCCGTCGCGGCCTGGGTCGCTGCTTGGCTCACCGCGCGGCCTCCTTCGCCGTCACGGAGATCCGCTGGCGGAAGAACTTGGAGACCTTCACCTGCAGCTCTGCGAGGAAGCCGAGCAAGAAGACGTTCATCGTGACCAACAGCGCGACCGAGGCGGCGGCGACGGCCGCCATGTCCGTGTCACCGAACAGCTGCAAGCCGTCCCGCGTGTACTTCACGAAGCCGAGCAAAAAGAGCAAGCCCAAGAGCACCAGCAAGGGGAGGGCCAGCAGCGAGAACCAGCGGATCGGGTGCGCCGCGAACTCGATCAGCATCTTGATGCCGACGAGGTCCGCGAGGACCCGGAATACGCGCCCGAGGCCATACTTGGAGACGCCCGCGCGGCGCGCGTGGTGCCGCACGGGGAGCTCTGTGATGCGCGCGCCGAGGCCGACGCCGAGCGCCGCGAGGAAGCGGTGCATGTCCGAATAAAGGTGCAGCGAGCGCACCACCCAGCTGCGGTAGACCTTGAGCGAGCAGCCAGTGTCGTGGATGCGCGCTCCAGTCACGCGCGCGATGAGGAAGTTGGCGATCCGCGAGGGCAGCAACCTTGTCGCGACGCGGTCTTGGCGGTTGCGGCGCCAACCACACACGACGTCGTAGCCCTCCTCGAGCTTCTCCACGAGTCGCCCGATGTCCGCCGGGTCGTTTTGGAGGTCGCCGTCCATGGAGACGACCGTCCGGCCGCGACACGCACGGAAGCCGGCGGCCATCGCCGCGGTCTGCCCATAGTTCCTGCGGAAGAACACGAGCCGGAGGTGCGGGTCATTCGCCGCGAGCCGGCGCATGACGTCACGCGAGCCGTCGTCGCTGCCGTCATCGACGAAGACGATCTCATAGCTCCGCTCGAGCTGCTGCAGCGCGTATGTCAGCGCCTCGTGCAGCGGCGCGACGTTTTCACGCTCGTTGTAGATCGGGACCACAACGCTGAGGCCGGGGACCACGTCACCTTCATTGGCGACCGCGCTCATCGGCGTCTCGTCAGCGTTGGAGTGGATCTTCTCGTTCACGGCTGGATCACGAATAGTGCGCGGGTCGGGGCGGTTGTGCGAGCGGCAATTGCTCGGGTCAGGACAGCAGGAAGTAGACCACAGCGGCCGCGAGGGATGCGACGACCAGCGCCGGCAGCAGCCCGCGGCGGCTCTGCGAGGTGCGCCCGTGCCCAGGCCCCTCGATGATGGTCGCGAGCTGCCCCGGCAGCGCGCGCTCAGCAGCGGCGAAGTCGCCGCGCTCGAGGTGCTCCAGCGCCGACCACACCTGCCCTGGCAATCGATGCGCCACGTCTTCAAGCTGCAAGTCCGCGACCGTCAGACCCTTGAACTCACGCCGCAGCCGCACAGGCGGCGGCGCGCACGCGTCGTCCGTTGGCATCGGCCCTTGCACGGCGCAGAGCGACCGCGCTCTCCCGGTCGTCGGGCGCTCTGCGGGCGTTACGTCTTCCTGGTCGCCGTTCACGGAGGTTGATATCGACGCAACCGCCAGATTTGCATGAGCCAAGCTGCCGCCCGCTTTGCCCCCTGTATGGTGACACCGGACGCCTCGTCGCCTAGCCTGTGCAGCCCCCCCCTACCGCAAGCCACAGGTTCGACTTGTGGCGGCGCATCTCCCCTCCCATGGACCGGCCTATTCGCATCGCCGTCGTCGGCCGCGTCGACGACCGGCTCGTCGGCGACCTCCGCCAGCTGCCGCTGGGGCCAGAGGTCCGCCCGCTGACCTCGGTCGTGGCCGACACCGAGGCGCTGATGAGCTTCCGCCCGGATGTGCTGCTCGTTCAGCTACCGGGCGATCCGAGCGAGGACATCGGCGCGGTCAAGCTGCTGCAGCGGCTCTGGCCCGCGCTGGTCGTTGGCGTCCTCACCGCCGCCGACGCAGAGGTGCAGATGGCGCCGGTCGCAGCCCGGCTCTCCTCTGAGCTGGTCCTCTACCCCGACGCGCCGGGGCAGCTCGCGGCCGCCGTCGAGCGCCTGCTGCAAGGAGGTGACCGACCGCGTCCAGAGTTGTTCGTCGACCTCGCGCACGGCCTCGCCGACGAGATCAACAACCCGCTGATGTTCGCGTCGGGTCACCTCCAGCTGCTCAAAGCTCAGCTCCACCCGCGCGACGACGCGGATCGATGCAGTCAGGTCGACGCGGCGCTCGACGGCCTGGGACGCATCCAAGCCGCGGTCGAGCGGCTCCGGCTGCTGTCGCAAGCCGCCGACGGCCCCACCGCAGACGACCGCGTCGACCTCGGCGCGCTGATCTCGCACGCCGTCCGCGCGCGCGCATCGGGCGCGGCCACCGCGGCTGTGGAGATCGAGCCTGGCGAGCACGCGGTGCAGGGCGACCTCGCGCAGTTGACGCTGGCGGTCGCTGCCGTCGTGGAGTTCGCAGATGAGATCGCGGCGGTCGTACCGCACTGCCAGCTAACCCTCGGGGCGACCGAGAGCGCCTACCGCCTTCGGCTGCTGGCGCGGGGCCAAGGGCTCGCCACTTGGCAACTCCCCAACACGTTTGAGCCGTTCTACCCACAGCGGCTAATCCGCGGGCAGAGCCACGGCCTGGGCCTCTTCCTGGCCCAAACCGTCGTGCATGGCCACCGCGGCCAAGCGACGGCCCGTCGCCAAGCCGACGGCGGGCTGCAGCTGGACTTCCTGCTGCCCAAGTAGCGGCGGCTACGCCGCGCTAGATCGGAGTCGGCGCCATCGCGCCCGCGCTCGGGTCGATCGGACCGAGGATCTTCTTGACGATCGAGCTCTCAACGAGCGACCAGAGCATCGACGTGACCATGTAGAGCAGCAGCGCGGAGGCGTAGCTGTAGAGCATCACCCCGAACAGGATCGGCATGAACCGCATCATCATCTGCATTTGGCGCTGCTGCGGGTCCGTCGGCAGCGGCTGCCGGAGCGTCATGAAGATGAACAGCGCCATCCACAGGAGCGGCAGCAAGTTGAAGGTGTCTGGCCAGAAGCCGAGCGTCGCGAGCTGGTCGCTGACGCTGAGGTCCTCGATCCAGAACATCCACGGCTGCTGTCGCAGATCGTATGCCGTGCGCAGCGCAGTGAACAAGCCCAGGTAGATGGGCATCGTCAGGAAGATCGGCAGACAACCGCCAATCGGCGGCATGATCTTGTGCTCGCGCTGGAACTGGATCATGGCCTGCTGGTAGCCCTTTTGGTCGTCGGCGTATTTGGTCTTCAACGCCTCGAGCTGCGGCTTGAGCTTGGCCATCTTGCTGCCGTAGGCCCGCATCGACTTCTGCATGCGGAAGTTCAGCGGGAACATGCTGCCGCGGACGAGGATGGTCAGCAGGATGATCGCGAAGCCCCAGTTGCCGAGCAGGTCATAAAACGTCCCGAGGAGGCCGACCAAGAACTTGGCCATGAAGCGTCCACCGGGGATGTCGACGCCGCAGCACGGCGGGTTGAGGTCGACGTCCATGATCGGCGCGTAGCGATCGGGCTCCTCGAGCGTGTCGAACACGCGGAACGACTTCGGGCCGAGGTAGAGGCCGAAGGACGCGGTGCTGGCCTGACCTTGCGCAGGGATCGTGAAGTTCAGGCCGTATCGCACCCGCGACGTGAGGTTGTCGGCGGGCTCGACCCCCTGGCGCGGCGCGACCGTGAGCACCTCAAACTGCGTCATCGCGCCGCGGCTCGCTTGGTCCATCGGCGTGATGAACGCGCCGAAGAAGCGGTTGGTGCTGCCCGCGAACGAGAGCAGGTTCGGGGTCACGTCGAGCTGTTGGAGCTTGCCCTCCTTGGACGGGACGACGTGCTGCGCTTCGCCGTCGAGCGGCGCCGCGATCGACACGGCGACCTCGCCAAATAGGCCTGCCTGCTGCGGCACCACCAAGGCTGGGCCGAGCAGCGAGAACGCTTGGGAGCCCGTCTTCTGCGAGCCGGTGTTGCGCAGCGTGACCTCGAGCACGAACCCGCGCTCATCCGGCGCGTGCCGTAGGACCTTCTCAAGGACCAAGCCCTGGCCGTCGTCTAAGGTCAACTTGACGACGCCGTCAAGCTCCTCAAGCTGCCAGTCGGCGTCGGCCGGGTTCTTCGCGAACGCCGCCCCCGCGGGCTGAAACATCCGGAGCGAGTGGTCCGCGTTGTCGATGAGCAGCAGGTAGTCGCCGAGCGCGTGCTCCGCGTTACGAGACTTCTCAAGCGAGACGTAGTGGTCGGTGGCCTGCAGCCAGACGATGCCGCCCGTCTGCTTGCTGAAGCGCGCGCGGAAGCTGCCGGCCTCGCCCGGGGTGCCGAAGTCGACCGTGGCGCCGGTATCGCCTTGCGCGAACGCAGCGGCCACCAAGAACAGCGAGGAGAGCAGGGATCGAAATGCAGTCGACATCAGAGATCAGGGGATGCGCCCGCGCGCGCGGGGAGCGTGCAGTCAGTAGGTGCGATAGGGCCGCGCGCCGCCAACGCGCTAGCGGCCTTGGGCCAATCGGTCGGCCAGATAGTCAGGCAGTTCCTGGATGTCCCGGATCTTGCCCATCGTCGTCTCGACGTCGTACTCCGTGCGGTAGAACCGCACCGTTCCGTTGGTGCCGTCGCCGTCGTAGGTCGCGAAGGACGAACGCCGGTCGCCGTCGCGCGGCTGACCGACCGAGCCGACGTTGACGATCGCTGGCTGGTCCACCTGCCACTCCATGCCGACCTCGGCAGGCGCGAGGAACTCGCCGGAGCGCGTGTAAACGCCAGGGACGTGGCTGTGCCCGATGAAGCACAGGCTAGCGTCGCCCATCTTCTCGAAGCACTCGTCCATCTTCTGCTGATCCTGCGCGTCGCGCGGGACCATGTATTCGCGGATGGGGTCACGCGGGCTGCCGTGAACGAACAGCATGGACGCCTCGCGGTGTTCCTTCTTCATGCCGTCTAGGTAGTTCCAGAACTGCATGTTCTCTTCCCGAGGACAGTCGCGCCGGTTGAGCTGGTCCCGGGTCCAATCGATCGCCTGGCGGGCCTTCGGGTTAAAGTCCGACGCGTAGAACATCGCGCCGTGCTCATGGTTACCCAACAGCGAGAACTCGCAGCGGTCCATGATGGTGCGCAGCGCGTCGCGCGGCTGCGGGCCGTAGCCGATCACATCGCCGAGGCAGATCAATCGGTCTGCGCCGAGCTGGTCTACCTCAGCGAGGCAGTTGCTGAGCGCCTCGATGTTGCTGTGGATATCTGAGAGGAACGCGATCATCGTGCCAGTTGGCCCAGCAGGGTAATGATCCGAGGCGCGACGCGGAAGGGCTGAGCCGCTAACTTCAGGCCCTGGTGAGCCACCAGCCAAGAGCAGCAACTGGATCCGACCCGCTGTGGGTCGTCACCGGCCCAACGGCCTCCGGCAAGACCTCTCTGGCGCTGGAGTTGGCGGAGCGCACCGGCCGAGAGGTCCTGTCTATGGACTCGATGGCCGTATATCGCCGCATGGACATCGGCACGGCCAAACCGACCGCCGACGAGCGGGCCCGTGTCCCCCACCACCTGATCGACGTGGTCGATCCGAGCGAGACGTTCGACACCGCCCGCTGGTGCAAGCTCGCGCAGGAACGGCTGGACGAGCTCCAGCAATCGGGTCGCAAGGCGCTGTTCGTGGGCGGCACGCCGCTCTATCTGATGGCGTTCTTCAAGGGGATGATGGAGGGCCCGCAGGCCGACCCCGAGCTGCGCAGCCGGCTCGAGGCCCGCGAGCAGGAGGCCCCTGGTCAGCTGCATGCAGAGCTCAGCGCGCGCGACCCGGAGTCCGCCGCGCGCATCCACCGTAAGGACACGCGGCGACTGGTGCGCGCGCTTGAGGTGCTTGAGCTGACCGGCAAGACCATCTCTAGCCAGCAGGAGCAGTTTGAGCAGGCCGGCTGGAAGCGCGACTGCCGCGTCGTCTGGATCACGCGCGACCGCGACGAACTGCACGCGCGCGTCAAGGCGCGCACGGAGCAGATGCTCGACGCAGGCCTGCTCGAGGAGACCCGCCAGATCCGCGACGACGGCGGGTTCTCACGCACCGCCTGCGCCGCGATCGGCTACGCGGAGTGCCTCGACGACCTCCGCGGCAGGTGGAAGGACCGCACGGAGCTGCGCAACCGTATCCGCCGCAACACGCACAAGCTGATTCGTCGACAGACCACGTGGCTTCGCCGCCTGCCAGAGCTCCTGCGTATGCCGCCATCTGAGGGCGTCGACGGCCTCCGCGCGCGCCTCGAAGCCGACGCGCGGCGCCCGGGCTGACGGATCCCCACCGCGCGCTTGCGCCGACCGCTCGCGACCTCAAAGATCCAAGGGTGCCCTGCACCCCGGAACCCACAGAGGCCCCCGCCCTCGTCGAGAAGGCGGCGGCGATTGGAGTCACGCTCGACGTCGACGCCGCCGAAGAGGTGCTCGCGTATCTGGACGCGATGCTGGCGACCAACCAACACATCAACCTCACCGCGGTGCGCGACCGCGAGGCCGCGGTGGTGCTCCACGCGCTCGACAGCGTCGCGCTCCAGCTCGCCGCGATCCGTCCGCAGCACGTGCTCGACCTCGGCACCGGCAACGGCTTCCCGGGCGTCGGCGTCGCCGCCCTCCACCCGCGCGCGACGGTGACGCTCATGGACAAGACGGGCAAGAAGGTGCGAGCCATCGGAGCCGCGCTCGTCGCAGCTGGGGTCGACCGCGTGGAGACGATCCAGATGGACGCCGCTCAGGCGCCGGCGCTACGGCGCGACTTCCGCCACGGCTTCGACCTATGCACCGCCCGCGCGGTCGCGCGGCCCGAGGTCATCGCGTCGCTGGCCGAGCCGCTCGTCCGACCCGGTGGCCACCTCGCGGTCTGGCTTGAAGAGGACGCCGAGGTCGCCGCACAGCTGGGCCGCTTCGCCGACGTCCGCTGCCTCGCCTACGAGCTACCGGAGCCCGCCGCGCGCGCGCGCAAGCTCGCCGTGTGGACACGGCGCTGAAGAGAACGGTCAGCCAACGCGCGGGGCTGGCTCGGATCGGTCCATCCGCAAGGCGGAGTTGGGCTCGACGTCAGCCTGTCGGTCTGTGCGGACAGCGCAGCCATGCTCAGGCGCGGAGCTTCGTCGCGGGATCGTCGCGCACCAACCGCGACGACGATCAGACCGCGACCGGTCGGACCTCGATCAGCGCGAGGTCACTTCGTCGACCAGCGGCATCGCCGTGACGAAGTCGACGCCGAAGGCGCCCACGTGCTGGAGGCGCGTCGCTTGGCTCGGCGCGTTGATGTAGGGGTCGTTCTGGTTGTAGTTCCAGATGTGGCGATCCATGAAGCTGGTGATGCTCGCCAGATCGCGACCGAACGCGTTGGAGATCCCCGCCGAGCGACGACCGACCGCACCCAGGTAGCGGTCTTGGTTGTAGGCGCTGGTCAGGACCGACACCGGCTTGATGCCGCGTGCGCGCTGCTCCGCGGTGACGGTTTCGTGGGCGCCAGGGCCGCTGAAGAACGTCGAGCAGGCGGCCATGGGGAGCAGAGCAAGGACGAGAGCGAACTTACGCATGTTGGATGCTCGTGGGCGAGGGACGCCCGCGCTTGGGGTTCGGATAGGGGTCTCAATCGCGCCGGGAGAACGCGCGAAGCGCTGAACGTAACGACACCCAAAAGCTGGCGCAACCGTCATTTCCGCGAGGCTCTTGGCGGCGGCTACCCCTTTTGCCAGACGCCCCGTGCCTCTACTGTGATTTGCGCGATGGCTGCGGCAGGCACGGGCTCCCCAACTCCGGCGCGGCCGGCCCCCACCGGGCTGGCCGTGCTCGGCGGCTCCTTCAATCCTCCCCACAGCAGCCACCGTCGCATCGCCCAACAGGCTCTGGATCAGCTGCCAGTAAAAGAACTTCTGGCGATCCCGTCGGGGGATCACCCACACAAACAGGGCAGAGACATGGCCCCCGCCGAGCATCGCTTGGCCATGGCGCAGCTCGCCTTCAATGACCTGGAGCGCGTCCGGGTCGACGACCGAGAATTGCGGCGCAGCGGGCCATCCTTCACGGTCGACACCCTCGAAGAGCTGGCCGCGGAGCGCCCCGGCGCCCGCCTGTTCTTCCTGATCGGCAGCGACAACCTGCCGCTGCTGCCCAGCTGGCACGCCCACCACCGCCTGTTGGAGCTGGCCACCGTGGTGACCTGGCCGCGCGCTGGACACCAAATCTCGACGCAGCAGCTCGAGGACCTCGACCTCACGCCGGACGAGCGCGCCGCGCTGCTGCGTCACGCGCTCGACCTGCCTGCAGACGGCGTCGCAGCGAGCGATCTACGCGCGCGCCTCCGCGCTGGAGTGAGCCGCCCGAGCGACCTGCAAGCCGAGGTCGCCGACTACATCCAGAGGCACGGCCTGTATCGATGATCGCGCCGTGGTGGGCAGCCGTCGCCGCAGCGACGAGCCTCGCGATCGGCGAGCTCGTGAACCGCTACGCGTTCGGCTGGCTGCCGGATGACCCGCCGCGCCCCGGCCGCAAGGCGCACCGACGACCGGTGCCGCTCGCCGGCGTCTTGCTGCTCCCGACGATCCTCGCGTGGTGCATCCCTACCTCGGCATGGCTGCTCGGCGCGGGGCTCGCCGTCGCCGCTGCCATCGGGCTGGAGGACGACCGCCGCAAGGAGCACGTCGACCCGCTGGGAGAGAGCGGGCTGGGCTGGCGCGTCAAGGCGGCGGGCCTGTTGGTCGCTGCCGGGCTGGTCGCGAGCGCGACCCTCGACTTCGGCGCGCAGCCGTGGGGTTGGGGCGCGGTGTTTTCGCTGACGTTCGTGCTCACCAACGCCGTTAACTTCTTGGATAACACCGACGGCGTCGCCGCGAGCCTCGCCGCTGCGATCTTGCTGCTCCTCGCATACGTGGCGCTGCCGGCTTCTCCGGCGCAGGCGGTGACCGCGGCCGCCGGCTTCGCCGCCATCGGCTTCCTGCCCTTCAACTGGCCGTGGCCGCGGCTGTTCCTCGGCGACAGCGGCGCATACTGCCTCGGGCTCTGCTGCAGCTACGCCGTCTGCGAAGCGGCGATCGCCGATCCGAAGTGGTTGCTCGCGACCGCTGTCCCGCTCGCCGACTTTCTACAGGTCGTCGCCATGCGCCTTTGGATCGGCGTGCCGCCTTGGGTTGGTGACCGCCGACACCTCACGCACATTGCGCGCAACCTCGGCGTGCCGAGTGGATGGGTCGCGCCGATTTTCGCGGCGCTGGCGGCGGCGACGGCGCTCGCCGCGCTGGCTATCTAACGCTGCGCATCTGCTGCCTTTGACGTCGCAGCGACTCCGTCTCCGGGGCGCGCTGCTCGAGCCAGTC
>JAYYEE010000342.1:0-3537 GCA_036160175.1 Planctomycetota bacterium | reverse complement strand
TCGTTCTCGCGGTCTGGGTCGTCGACGAGCACGATCGGGCGGCCTGCCTTCAGCTCTTCTAGCAGCTCGGGGATCGGAGCGAACGTATGTGTCACGCCCACAACATAGGCCGCGGAGGGCAGAGAGCGTAGGGGGGAAGGTGCCGGTTGTCGGGCAACGGCTCGCAGCGCCGGCGCGCAGGCGCCTTGCCAAGGGCGCTCGCGCGCCGCGCCCTGATCCGCTCGCGACGGAGCGGCCGCGCCGCGGGGCTACGATCCCGCCGTTGCTCACTTCGTCGACGCCCCTGCGCCGCGTAGGATCCCAGCCGGATGATCGCCGCACTCGTCGTCGCAGTTGGCCTGCTTCCTAAGCCTCAAGAACCTACGCCGGCGCCCGCAGTGCCGGCGCGCGTCGCTTGGCAGCGCACGCTGAAGGACGCCCTCGCGTTGCAAGAGCAGACCGGGTTGCCGCTGATGATCGCGGTCAACATGGACGGTGAGGTCTTCAACGAGCGGTTCGCCGCCACGACGTACAAGGACCCAAAGTTCGTCACGTCGACGCGCGGCTACATCTGCGTCGTCGCGTCGCCCGACCGCCACACCAAGGCCGACTATGACGCGCTCGGCAACCGGATCGAGTGCCCCCGCTTCGGCGGCTGCACATGCAGCGAACACATAAACATCGAGCCGGAGCTCTTCCGCCGCTACTTCAACGGCAACCGAAACGCGCCGCGGCACGTCGGGGTCAGCAAGGAGGGGAAGATCCTCTACGACCGCTTCCTCGACCGGAGCATGCAGACCGCGATCCGAGCGGTCGCGGACAACCGCGGCGCGGGCGCGGCGACCCACCTGCAAGCGCCCAAGGACGTCGCCGAGATGTTTCGGCGGCGCGACGCGATGGCCCGCTCCCTGCTCGAGCAACGCTACCGCGACGCCGACGCCGCGGGGCGGCGCGACCTGCTCGAGCGAGCGGCGACGGCCCAGAACGAGCCCGCCGACTTGCTGCGCATGGGCCTGCGTGATCCGGACGCCGACCTGGTCGGGCTCGCCGCCGTCGCCTTGGCGAAGGTCGGCGGCAGCAGCGCCCTGATCGACATCGAGGACGCGCTGGCCAGCGTCGAAGACGCCGCTGTCCGCGCCAAGCTCGTCGAACAGCTGCAGGTCCTAGGGCGCTCGGACCCAGCCGCTGCGCGCATGGCGCAGCAGTTCCGCAGCGACGCGGAGGCGGCGCCGGCGCCGTGGACCCACCCGTGGCGCGCGCGCGGCCTGCTGCAGGGGCGCGAAGGGGTCGAGCGCGAACTCGACCGCGTCGAGGGCGCGCTCCGAACCGCGCCCGATGACCAGCAGCTGCGCTTTGAGCTCGCGACCGCGCAGGCTGCGTTCGCGACCACCTTGATGCAGGAAGGCGGCGGCGGCATCGAGTTTTGGCTCGCAGACGCGCAACAAAACCTCAAGAAGGTCTCAGCTCCTGAGCTGCGCTACGAGGCGCGCGCGCTGGCAGCCGTGCTCGCTTGGTACGCATCCGATCCCGAACTCGCGCAAGCGGCAGCGCGAGACGCGTTGGCCGCGAAGACCAGCGCGCGACGACCGGACGGGTGGTTGGCGACGAACTTCCTCGACGTGCTGCTGCAGGTGACCGCCCGCAGCGCGTATGCGCGCGCCGAACAAGGAGAACAAGTCAGCCTCGCCGATGAGATCGCGCGCGTGAACATGGCCTTCGCCCTGCTCGACGAGAGCGGCGCGGTGCTCGAAGGCGGGCAGCTGGCCGGAATCGGCATGCTTGAGTATGCCGGGCTGCGCGCCGAGGCACGCAAGCGGCTCGAGGTGCTCGCCGCGGCGCACCCCGCCTCCACCACCGTACACGAGCGATGGCGCAACCGCATGCTGGTGGACTGGGGGGCAGAACGCATGCGCAGCCGCTACGCGAAGTTCGTGACCGAGTCGCAGGACAAACCGACCGCCGACTGGTTCGCGGGGTTCGCCGCGCTGGTCGCGGGGGATCGCCACACCGCTGACGCGCGCAGGGTCGAGGCGGACAACGCCTACAGCGACGCGATCGAGCGCTTCGCGCGCAGCGCCGCCGCGAACCCAAACTACGCCGAGTCCGCCAACCACTACGGTGTATTCGCGCTCGCCGGGCGCGCCTGGATTCGCCACGAGCGCGGCGACCACGACGCCGCCGTCGCGGACCTGCTGCGCGCCGCGGAGCTCCGACCCGACAGCCTGGATCAAGACGACGGGATGCAACGCAAGCCGCGCGGGGTCGCGATCCGGGTGCACGGCGCGCTGCAGCGCAGCGGCAAAGACAAGCTCGCGGCGAAGCTCACGCCGCTGCTCCCCTAGCCGCGGATCACGATGCGCACGCCCCACCAAGACATGACCGACCAGCGCCCTCCCCACGACCGCTCGGCCGTCCGGCTGCTGCTCGTCAGCAACTCGACCATGCACGGCGGCGGCTACCTCGCGCACTGCGCAGACGAACTCGCCGCGTTCCTCGGCGAGCCCAAGCGCGTCTTCTTTGTCCCGTTCGCCCTGGACGACCACGACGCCTACGCAACCAAGGCGCGCAGCGCCTTCGACGCGCTCGGCCACACGCTGCGCTCTGCGCACACCTTCGACGACCCTGTCGCGGCGCTCGAAGAGCACGACGCGGTGTTCATCGGCGGCGGCAACACGTTTCGACTGCTCGCTCAGCTCGAACAGACCGGCTTGCTCGACGCGATCCGCGCGCGCGCGTTGGCAGGGATGCCGTACATAGGGAGCAGCGCAGGCACCAACGTCGCGACGCTGTCGATCCGAACGACCAACGACATGCCGATCGTACAGCCGCGGTCATTTGACGCGTTGCAGCTGGTCCCGTTTCAGATCAACCCGCACTTCCTCGACGCAGACCCCAGCAGCCAGCACATGGGCGAGACGCGCGAAGAACGCATCCTGCAGTTCCACGAAGAGCGCGACACCCCGGTGCTGGGGCTGCGGGAGGGGTGCATGCTGCGCGTCGAAGGCGCTGAGATGACGCTGCGCGGCACGACCTCCGCGCGGCTGATGCGTCGCGGGGTGAAAGCCGAGGAGTTCGCGCCGCCGTGTGACTTGTCTTTCTTGCTCTGACCGCCTGCGTTCAACATCCGTGAGAGATTTTCAGCTATGCGACCACGACACCTGATCGCCTTATTGGTCCTCGTCATCAGCGGCGGCTGTCGCGACGACGCGGCGCCGACTGGTGACAACGCTCCCGCAGCCGCCGAAGCGCTGATCACCGAAGAGGTGCTCCGAGCTCACGTGAGCTACCTCAGCAGCGACGACCTCAAGGGCCGTGGCGTCGGCACCGACGGCGACCGCGCTGCGCGCGCCTACCTCGCCGCCGAGCTCGAGAAGGTCGGCTGCGCACCGGGCGGGCAAGACGGCTCGTGGGAGCAGCCCGTGCCGATCCTCGGCATCCAGTCGACGGTCACCACGCCGCTGACGGCGTCGGGCGAAGGCGGCGAGGCGACGTTTTCGGCCCCCACCGACTACACGGCGGTCGCCGGCAGCCCAGCCGCGAGCGCGACATGGGACGAAG
>JAYYEE010000341.1:0-7293 GCA_036160175.1 Planctomycetota bacterium | reverse complement strand
GCCGCCGACCGCGGTGATCGCGAACGTCGCCCAGGCGTCAGCGAGGTGGAACATCGGCGCGACGTGCGCCCAGACGTCGCCATCGCCGAGCTGCAGCTCGGCGATGGCAGCGCGCGCGTGCGTGCAGACGTTGCGGTGTGTGAGGACGACGCCCTTGGGCGAGCCGGTCGTGCCGCTGGTGTAGTAGAGCTGGGCCGGTTCGTCTGCGCCGAGCAGGCTCGTCGCTCCCTCTGGATCGCGGCGGTCGGGGACAGTGACCAGCTCGCGCTCCAACACGCCGGCGCGCAGCGCGTGGTCGGCGTCGTGCACCAGCCAGCGGGCGCCGCTGTGCTCCAGGATCTCGCGCTGCTCGCCGTCGGTCAGGCGGGTGTTGAGCGAGACCAGGACGGCGCCCGCCGCGGCGAGGCCGAAGTAGGCGATCCAGTGGTCGATGTCGTTGTGCATCAGGCAGCCGACGCGGTCGCCCTGCTGGACCCCGCGGCTGCGGAGGTCGACGGCCAGGGCCAGCGCTCGGTCTCTGGCCTCCGCGTAGCTGAGCTGCCGCGATCCTCGGGTCAGCGCGACCTGGCGCGGCGCGCGGCGCGCGGTGTCCTCTAGGAAGGTCCAGACGTTCACGACGTCGAGTATGAGGTTGAGCGCGCGCCGGGCAATCGTTCCAATTCGCGCGAGCGATGTCCGACGCATCCGATGAGCAGCCTGCTGCGAGCGCGGTTCCAGCGCTGACGGTCCTCCACGAAGACGATGACTTCGTGGCGATCTCTAAGCCGAGTGGGCTGTTGGTTCACCGTGACGAGCACCACCCGGACGCGCCGGCGGCGCTGCAGCTGGTGCGCGATCAGGTCGGGCGTCACCTCTATCCGTTCCACCGCCTCGACCGCGCGACGTCCGGGGTGTTGATCTTCGGGTACTCGCGCAAGGCGGCGGCCGCGCTGCAGAAGAGCCTCAGCGCACCCGAAGCGCACAAGGGCTACCTAGCGCTGATGCGGTATCCGGGCAGCGCCGGCGACATCGGCGCGCGCTGGACGAGCGAGCGGCCGCTGACCGACGACAAGGGCAACCAAAAGGAGTGCCGGACGGACTTCGAGGTCCTCGAGGAGTTGGATCGCTGCGCGCTGGTGCGGTGCCGGATCTACACGGGTAGGTATCACCAGATCCGGCGGCACGCGAACCACTGCGGGCGGCACATCATCGGGGATACGACGCACGGCAAGGGCCGCATCAACGCGCTCTTCCGCGAGCGCTTCGGGCTCGACCGGCTGTTCTTGCACCTCGCGCGCGTCGAGCTTGCGCACCCGTCGAGCGGCGCCCCGCTGGTGATCGAGGACCCGCTGCCCCACCCGCTGGTAGAGGTCTTGGAGCGGCTGCGCCGCGCGAATGCGAAGCCGTAGCGGACGCCCATTCCACAGCGCGGAGTTTTCCGGGTAGGCCGTCGTCGCGCTGCCCGGCAGGAAAGACCTTGACTGCCGTCCCCAACCCATCAAGATGCGTGGGACCAACGGGCGAAATTACGGTGCAACCGTATATTGCACGCGCCCTCGCCGAAGGCCAGTCAAAGCCCTAAAGGCTTTTAAAAAAGGCATTTAAACATGGCAGCCGCGAAGAAGTCGAAGACGGCAAAGCGTACGACGAAGGCACGGGCCACCAGCTCCAGGTCGCGCGCGTCTCAAAAATCCGGCGCTCAGCTTCCAAAAAAGATCGCCCTCTCGGGCGGGGGCTACTGCCTCTACGCGCCGCGGTTCCCCCGCTTCCTCGCGGAGCCAGGGTTCTGCGACGAGGCCAACATCGCCAGCGAGCTTGTCTCCTCCGTGTTCTTCCTGTCGTTCCTCGCGAACGGCCGCCCGGTCACGACGAGCTGCACCGCGTTTGGGATGGAGGACGGCAAGGCCGTGCTCACCCACCAGGGTCCTGGCCTGAAGGTCGTGGAGCGCCGCTACCTGACCGGCGACGACCGCTTCGTCTGCGACCTTGAGCTGACGAACGAGAGCAAGGAAGAGGCTGAGCTGACCGTCGTCCAGTGGACGACGACCGACGTGGAGGGCGAGCCCGTCAGCCACGAGGGCGACAGCTTCCGCATCCGCCGCGCCCTCAGCGCCGGCGGGCGACCGGCCGTGCCGACCGACGTGCTCGACTCGAGTCCCGACAGCAAGGGCGCGCGCTGCCTGCAGGCCTACTTCTGTGAAGGCGGGAGCGACCTCCCGGACTACCGCGAGACGCCGTGGTTCGACGCAGCCGGCCTGCAGACCCCGCGCGCCAAGCGCCCGGTCGAGAAGCCGAGCCCGATCATCCCCGGCTCGCGGTGCTACGCGGGCCTCTTCCGCCACGTCACGCTCAAGGCGGGCGGCAGCGCCGCGCACCGCTTCGAAGCGAACTACGTCTTCAAGGGTAAGGGCGTGAACTTCCGCGCGCGCCGCCCCGACCCGAAGGACGAGAACGGCTACAAGTCCTTCTGGGCGCAGACGCCGACGTTTGTCTGTGAAGACAAGGCGATGGAGCGGGTGGTCAACCACCGCTTCGAGCTGCTCTACCTCTTGCGCCAGCCGCACGGCGCCGGGCTGTTCTCTTCGCCTGGCTTCTGCGAGGGCAACGGGCACCTGCACGTGCCGTCGAGCTTCGCCGCGCCCGCGATCATGCGTGAGGCGCGCTGGCTCCAGGACCCGAGCTACGCGCGCGGCTGCATGAAGATGTTCTTCGACAACCTGCTGCACAACGGGCAGGTGCCGGGGCGCGTCTACATGAGCGGCACGGACTCGAGCGACTTCTACCACGCGGACTGGGGCGGCGGCTTCGAGGCGCTCGACGCGATGCACAACGACAAGGCCACCAAGAAGGCCGTGTTGATGGCGATGCAGCGCTACGTGAAGTGGGTCGGCAACAACCGTGACCCAGAAGGCAGCGGCCTCACCGACATCGTCAACCACTTCGAGTCGGGCCAGGAGTTCTCGCGCCGTTACACGGTGATCGACAACAAGGCCGACCGCGCCGAGGAATTCACGGAGCAGTTCCGCCTGAAGGGCATCGACGCGTCGGTGTTCCGCTACCGCCTCGTGAAGTGGCTGCACGCCGTCGCAGAGGAGATCCAAGAGAAGGCGATGGCCAACCGCTTCCAGGCGGAGGTGGAGGTCATCCTGGACACCGTGCGGCGGAAGATGTGGGACGAGAAGTCCGGCATGTTCATGGACCTGGACCCCAAGAGCCGCCGCAAGACCAACGTCAAGGCGGCCGTGGGCTTCTACCCGCTCGCGACAGACATCCCGAACCAGAAGCAGGTCGACGCGATGGTCGACCTCATCTCGAGCAGGGACGAGTTCTGGGCGCGCTACCCTGTGCCGAGCATCGCGATGAGCGATTCGACCTTCGACGGCTCCGGCCGCTGGAAGGGGACGCGCAAGGGCTCGCCGTGGAACGGGCGAACGTGGCCGGTGGTCAACTCGCACATCCTGGAGGGCCTGACCTACTGGGCCGAGCGCGGCAACAAGAAGGCCCAGCGCCTGTCCAACCAGCTGCTCGACCGCACCATCACGATGATGAGCGGCGAGCTGGAAGGCCTGGAGCAGGCGACGGCCTACGAGCACTACCACCCCGAGCACGGCATCGGGTCGCGCTACCGCGGCGTCGACGTGAACCTCAACGCGTTCATGCTCGACAACATCTTCCGCATCGGCTGCGGCTTCGCGATCCGCTACGGCGAGGTCCAGGACGACCCGATCGGCGACCCGCGCGACTTCAAGTTGAAGGGCATGCCGCTGGGCAACAAGCTGTTCGACGTGGAGCGTAAGAGCGGCAAGCTGAAGATCTCGCCGCAGTAGCGGCGGGGTCCCCGGCGCCGAGGCGAGCCATCCGCTATGGTGGCGGCGTGACGACCATCGCCGACATCCGCGCGGCCGCCGCGCGCATCGCCGGGCACGTGCACCGAACGCCGGTGATGACCTCAGCGACGCTCGACGCCGAGCTCGGCGCTGAGGTGTTCGTGAAGTGCGAGAACCTGCAGAAGGTCGGCGCGTTTAAGGCGCGCGGCGCGTGCAACGCGGTCTTGTCGCTCTCCGACGAGGACGCCGCCCGCGGGGTGGTGACGCACAGCAGCGGGAACCACGCGGCGGCGCTCGCGTATGCGGCTCGATCCCGCGGCGTGAAGGCCTACGTCGTGATGCCCGAGACCGCGCCGCAGGTGAAGGTCGACGCCGTGCGGAGCTACGGCGCTGAGCTGCGCTTTTGCCCGGCCGCGGCCCGGCAGGCGACGTGCGACGCGTGGCAGCGGGAGACCGGCGCGACGTTGGTCCACCCGTACGAGGATCCGATGGTGATCGCCGGCCAAGGCACGGCGGCGCTTGAGCTGTTGGAGCAGGCGCCGGAGCTCGACGTCGTCATCACCCCGGTCGGCGGCGGCGGGCTCTGCTCAGGCGCGGCCGTCGTCGTGCGGTCGCTCCTGCCGAGCGCTCAGATGCTCGCGGCGGAGCCTGACGCCGTGGATGACGCCGCGCGGTCGATGGCGACCGGCGTGCGGCAGCCGCGCGTGGAGAACGCGCAGACCCTCGGTGACGGGCTGATGACCGGGCTCGGTGCGCCGAACTTCGCGTTGCTGCGCGAGCACCGCGTCGAGGTCGTGACCTGCAGCGAGCAGGCGATGGTGGAGGCCGCGCGGTTCTTCCTGCAGCGCATGAAGCTCGTGGTGGAGCCGAGCGGCGCGACGGTGCTCGCTTCCATCCGCAAGGTCGCGGATCAGGTGCGCGGCAAGCGCGTCGGGATGATCGTCACGGGCGGCAACACCGACTTGCGCTGGCTGTGCGGCCCCGAGGTCTGCCAGCGCGTGACGCCGTAGCGCGCGGCTCAGGCGCTCTGTTTGCGCCAATCGTGGAAGCGGTGCACGGTCATCGCCGACGCGAAGACCGGGACGACCAAGTTCAGCAGCGGGATTGTCATGAACAACGCGATCACTCCGCCGGTCAGCGTGCTCTCGCCCGAGCGTCGCCGGCGCAGGCTGCGCGCCGCGTCTGGCGACAAGCGCCGCAAGGCGACGAGCTCAACGTACTCGCGCCCGATGAGGTAGCCGTTGAGCACGAACCAGGCCGCGACGTAGAGCGGCGGGAACAGCAGCAGCACCAGCAGCAGCGCGTTGACGAACACGACGGCGGCGAAGTAGCGGAGGGCCACGACGAGCCCTTGGAGCAGGCTGATGCCTGGCGCTGCGGGCAGGTCGGGGTAGTGCTGGGCCTCGACGACGCGGCAAACGTAGTCGAGGAACAGCCCGATGAAGAGGCTCGCGACGATGGGGAACAAGAACCACGAGAGCGCGAGCGTCGCGAGACCTCCCATCCACCCAAACCAGCTCGACTCTGACGCGTCGGGCCATAGCGCCGCCACGTAGGCGTCGATCCCCAGCCAGACGCCGACGAACGTCCCGACGCTCAGCGCGGCGCAGAGCGCGAGGACGCCGAGGATGCGGCCCGAGAACAGCTGCGCCAGGGCGAGCCTGACCGCGCGGACCATGCTCAGCGAGCGCTCCCTACCAACGCCTCGAGCGCGGCGCGCTCCTTGGGGACCTCGCGCGAGAGCACGTCGTGGCCGGTCTTCGTGCACATCACGTCGTCCTCGATGCGCACGCCGCCGAAGCCGCGCTTGCCGTTCATCTGGAGGAACTTCTCGGCTGCGGCGAAGTTGACCTGCCCTCGGAAGCGCTTGCGCAGGGCGGGGTCGTGGAGGATGGGCGGCACGAAGTAGACGCCCGGCTCGATCGTGACGCACATGCCTGGCGCCATGTCGACGTCGAGGCGGAGGAACGCCGCGCCGAACTGCGCGCTCCGTTTGCGCCCCGGTGGATAGTGAATCAGGTCGCCGAAGCCCTCCATGTCGTGCACGTCGAGGCCGATCAGGTGCCCCACGCCGTGCGGGAAGAACACCGCGTGCGCGCCGCTCTCGACGAGCGCGTCCGCGTCACCGTGCATCAGCCCGAGCTGCGACAAGCCGTCTGCGAGGACGCGGGCCGAGGCGAGGTGGAGGTCGCGGTACCGAACCCCCGGACGGATCATCGAGATCGAGGTCTCTTCGGCGGCGAGCACGACGTCGTAGATGTCGCGTTGCGCCGGCGAGAAGCGACCGTTCGCCGGCCAGGTGCGGGTCACGTCGCCGCAGTAGCCCGACGGGAGCTCGGCGCCGGCGTCGAGCAGCACGAGGTCGCCGCTCTTCACCGTGTTGCTGTGGTCGTGGTTGTGCAGGACCTCGCCGCGCACGCTCAGGATGGTGCCGTACGCCGGCACGCAGCCGTGCTTGACGAAGGTCCCCTCGACGTGCCCGACGAGCTCCTGCTCGCGCACGCCGGGGCGGGTGTGCGCCATCGCGGCCTTGTGCGCGTCGCGGGTGACCGCGGCGGCGCGCCGCATCTCCTGGACCTCTTCTGGGAGGCGGTGGTTGCGGAGCTCAGCGATCGCGAGCAGCAGCGCTGGATCGCCGACCTTGCGGTCGTCGAAGAAGTCGACCTTGTCGCCCGTGATCTTGCGCGCCTCCGCGGTCGCGCGCGGGTCCGCGATCGCGAGCGTGCGCGCCTTCCGTCGGCCGACCTTCTTCTGCACCAGGGTCGCGAGGTCACTGCGCTTCTCGACTCGGTCGACGCCGAGGGCGCGGCGGACCTCGGCGAAGCTCGCGGACGGTCCGTGCCAGAGCGCGTCGGCGTCGGTGCGCTCGTCGAGGAACAGCGTGACGGAGCGGTCCTTTGGATCGAACAGCGCCGCCGCGTTGGGCTCGACGTCGGGGAAGAAGAACAAGAAGGTGCTGTCGGCGCGGAACGGACCCGGGTTGGCTGGGTAGTTCCGGGCGATCCACCCGCCCGCCATCAGCAAGACCGGGGCGTCGATGGCCGCTAATAGCTGCCTGCGGCGGAGCTTGTAGTGGGCGGAGGTCGGCATGTAGTGCGAGCGTAGCGAGCGCATGCGGTAGGTGGGAGTTTCGTCGGGCGGCCCCCGTAAAGTCGGGCCGAACCCAGCGCAAATGAAGTCCAAACCCACCATCGCCGTCTCGCTCGTCGTCGCGCTGGCCGCCGCAGTCTGGGCCATCAGCGCCCCGAGGACCGCCCCGTCGCCCGAGAGCGCCGCCGCGTCGTCGCCGGCGAGCGCGTCGACCGCGCAGGCCGACCCGCGCGCGGTCTCGGGCGAGCGTGGCCCTGGCCCTGGTCGCGACGCTGGCGCCGCGCCTCCAGTCAGCGAACGGACCGAGGTCGTCGCCCCGGAGCGCCGCGCGGCGCGCCCGGCCCGCGTGACGGGTCGTATCGTCGATGGCGACGCGGCGCCCATGCCTGCGTTGACG
>JAYYEE010000340.1:0-3102 GCA_036160175.1 Planctomycetota bacterium | reverse complement strand
CAGGTTCGACTCCTGACGGGTGTGCCACTTCTGCCCGAGCCGCGGACGGTGACCACGGCGGCGCTCAGCCCGCGCGATCGCTGTCCCGCACCTCGACCTTCGCCCGGGCGGACGTCGCGTCCCGAATGGCCCGCGCGAGCTCTGCCGCGCGAGCCTGAGGGATCGACAGCGTCACGGTTACGTTGCTGCCGTAGTCGGCGTGTTCTGGGGCGATCCCGAACTGGCTCCACACCGCTGCGAGGGCGCCGGAGTCGTCGTAGGCGTGCGCGACCACGAGCTGGGCGCGCGGCACGACCACCACGATCTCGGCCAGCGCGAGCGCGGCTCTGACGGCGCCTCCATACGCGCGCGCCAGCCCGCCTGTGCCGAGCTTGGTGCCGCCGAAGTAGCGACTCACGACCGCGAGCACGTCGGTCAGCTCGTGGCCGTCGAGTTGCTGCAGCATGGGGCGACCAGCAGCGCCGCTGGGTTCGCCGTCGTCGTTGTAGCGAAACTCGTGGTCGCTGCGGCCGAGCCGCCACGCGAAGGCGTGGTGATTGGCGTCTGGCATGCGCGCACGCACGGTCGCGAGCGCGGCTTCGATCTCCTCTGCGCTCGCGACAGGGAACAAGTTGGCGACGTGGCGTGACCCCTTGACCTTCTCGGGTTCGTGCTCGAATGGGCGCGCGAGCGTGCGGTAGCTGTCGGTCATGGCGAGTCGCTACTTCGGAGTCCAGCGCACCGCGTCCCACTCGCCGAGGCGGTCGATCCCCGACATGTGCGGGTAGCGAACGGGCGGGGGCCTTCGGGAGGCGCGGATGCGGCGTTGGACCTCTGCTGCTTTGTCGCGGAGCACGGTGTCGCCGTCTCGCGTCGCCGCGACCCGCGCGATCTCGACGGCGCCGATGGACCACTCGGAGAAGGACGACCCGAAGCTCCACTGGACCAAGGTCTCGTCGCGAGAGCGCCACTGAGCGGCGGTGAGCGGGTCGCCGTCTTGCCAGCGCATGGCCATCGCGACGGCGCTGCCGCGCTCGTCGACCAGCCAGCCGTGGCGCAGCACGTTCTGCGCGAGCGCTTCTGCGAGCACGCGGGCATTAGCGTTGCCCGTCATGCGGTGCTGCGCTGCAAACCCGACGGCTGCGATCGCGTCCTGCCATGGGTTCCAGAACGGGTGGGCGCCACGCAGCAGGCGGTCGTCGGCGCGGTTGACGGCGAGCGGTCGGACCCGGTCGGCGCCCACCTCCTGGTGCGGCCACTTGGGCAGGTGCACTTGGTCGGTTCGGGCGTCCATGCGCTCGCGGAGCCGCTCGTCGCCGCTGACGCACAGGTTCCAGGCGGCGGCGAGCATCGTGCGCCCAGCGCCGCGCGGGGCTCCGCTCGTCGACGTGCTCAACCGCGGGTCGAGCGTCTGCCCAGCCAAGAACAGCCGCGCTTCGTTCTCGAGCTCGCGCCGCGCCCAATGCGCGCCAGTCAACAGCGCGTAGGCCGACAGGTAGTTGCTCGACCAGTGCTGGCGGTCCTTGCCTGTCCAGCCATGGGTCTCGTGGCGCGGCGCCGGGCTGGGTTTGCCGAGCCGGTCTTTGCTGACGCCTCCGTGCCAGTGGGTGCGGCCGCTCCACACCACCCAGTCCGGGTGCTGCTCGGGGTCGACCGGCGCGGCGTCGCGCTCGAAGAAGTGGACCGGGCGGCAGGCCTCCTGGAGCGTCGAGAGCTCGACCTCAAGCAGCATGCTGGGCACGCCGCTCCACGCGACCTGCGAGAGCTTGCAGACGCCGAAGTCCGGCTGGTCGCCGGTCTGGCCGGCGAAGCGGGCCAAGCCGTGCGGGAAGACGCCGAGCGGGTCGCCGCCCTCATTCGACCGGCGCACGAACTCGCGGTGCCGGCGCGCGAAGTGCACGCGCAAGCGGTCGCCGCGGAGCCATGCGGGCGGCTCAGGCACGACGCCGAACGGCCCGAAGGCGCCGGTGCCACGCCAGCTCGTCGCGGCGAGCAGCGGGGCGACCGTCGCCGCCTGGAGGGTCTGGTCGACGACGTCGTCGCCCGTCAGCGGCGGGACCAGGACGCCGACGCGGCGCAGCCCTTGTCCGTCTCCGAGCTTCTCGCCCGCCAGCAAGACCGCGCGGCTCCCGCGCGGCGTGGTGCGCTGCGCGACGCCGAGCTTGCCGCTGTGGCGCAGGACGAGCCCGGCGCCGCGGCACTCGACCGCGAGCTCGTCGACGTGCCGCTCCATGTCTTTGGAGTCCGGGTCGGAGAAGAAGGCCGCGACGCTGACGTCCGCCCAAGGCTGATCCCTCCAGGCGGTGACCACGAGCTCGGCGACGATGCCGGAGTCGCCGACCCTGGCGCGGCGGAGCTCGACGCGGCGGAAGCGGTTCGACTCGAGGTCGCGGACGCGCACGAGCTCCGCGCGCGCGACTTGGTCGCCGCGGCGCACGACCACCTCGAGCTCGCCCGACGGCATCTCGATGCGTTTCGGGCCCGGGATCTTGGTGCCCGCCAGCAGCGTCAGGCGCTGCTCGCTGAGGGCGGGGATCTCCACGCGGAATAAGCACAGCGCTTGCCGCCAAGAACCGTCCGGCCAGCGCGCGCCGAACGGCTGCCAGACCGTCTGCCGGTCCTCGACGTTGAGCCCTGGGTCTTCCTGCGCCACCCCCTGCGCGAACGGCACCACGCACGCGACCGGCTGTCGACGCGCGAAGGGCGCGAGGTTCTGGATCACGATCGTCCGTGGCTCCGCCGGCTTGTCTCGCCCCGCGTCTTGGCCAACGAGGCCGAGGCATCCGCTCAAGACGGCTGAGAGCGCGGCTGGGACTCGGCGGCTGCGGTGCATGGAGCCCGATCATCGCGTAGCTTGCTCTGGATGCGACCCCTCGCCTGCTGCTTGGCAATGATCTTCTCGTTCGCTGCTGCCGCGGCCGCGCAAGACGCGACCACGCTCGCGCTCCGGGAGGCCGCGCTGATCAAGGACGCCGTCGTGAGGCTGCACGGCGTCGCCGACGCCCTGCAGGGCCAGAAACAGCACGCGCGCGCGCTCACCTTACGCCGCACGATCTGGATGGACTACGACGAGGATGACCAGCGCGCGCGCGAGAAGAGCGGCTTCGTGCAGGTCGGGCGCCT
>JAYYEE010000339.1:0-5313 GCA_036160175.1 Planctomycetota bacterium | reverse complement strand
GTACGATGCTCGCGATCCTGCTGCTCAACGCGTTTGCGCCGACCATCGACCACTTCGTCGTCTCTGCCAACATCAAGCGGAGGCTCGCACGGGCATGAACACCAACAGCAACAACTACGTAATGGGCTTCGCGGTCGCTATGTGCGTCACCGTGAGCGCGGTCCTGGCGACGCTCGCCAGCGCGCTGAAGGAGACCCAGCAAGCGGCGGCCGAGTTCGATCGGCAGAAGAACGTGATGATGGCCGCTGGGCTGATCCAGGCCGGCGACGAGCGCAGCCGCGAGGAGCTCGAGAAGCTCTTTGAGGAGAAGGTCCAAGAGGTCACGGTCGACACGCAGACCGGCGCCGAGGTCCAGGGCACATCCCAGGAGGTCGCCCAGAAGCGTAAGGACAGCCCGCTCCGCTACCGCGTCGTCGGCGCCGCGCAGACCGACAGCGGCGAGGTCACCATCCTGCCGGTGTCTGGCAAGGGCCTGTGGTCGACGATCTACGGCTACATCGCGCTCGAAGCGGACAAGGACACCGTCCGCGGCATCACCTTCTACAAGCACGGCGAGACGCCCGGCCTCGGCGGCGAGGTCGAGAACCCGCAGTGGACCGGCCAGTGGGTCGGCAAGTCGATCCGCCGCAAGGACGGCATCGGCGTGATCGTCAAGAAGGGCAAGGTCGACGCCGGCGTCGCGCGCGAGAAGAAGCACTACGTCGATGGCTTGGCCGGCGCGACCATCACCAGCAACGGTGTGACCAAGTTCGTCGAGCGCGATCTGCGGTCGTTCGAGGCCTACCTGAGCAAGAACTAGAGGACGCAACGATGACTTCGACAGCCACTCCGGAGACAGAGAAAGCGCCGCTCTTCGGCGACGATGAAAAGCGGGTCGTGCTCGATCCGCTCTGGGACAACAACCCGATCGCGACGCAGATGCTCGGCATCTGCTCGGCGCTCGCAGTGACCACGGGCCTGCAGGTCTCGATCGTCATGGGCATCTCGGTCATCTGCGTGATGGCCATGGCCAACGTGGTGATCTCTCTGCTGCGCAACCTGATCCCCAGCAAGATCCGCATCATCGTGCAGCTGGTGGTCGTGTCCGGCGCGGTGATCATCGTCGACCAAGTTCTGCGCGCTTACGCCTTCGACCTCGCCAAGCAGCTCGGCGTGTTCATCTCGCTGATCATCACGAACTGCATCGTGATGGGGCGCCTCGAGGCCTTCGCCATGGGCAACCCGCCGTGGCGCAGCCTGCTCGACGGCGTCGCGAACGGCCTCGGCTACGCGTGGATCATCTGCGTCGTCGGCGCGGTCCGCGAGGTCTTCGGCGCCGGCAAGCTGATGGGCGTCCAGGTCATTCCTGACAGCCTCTACGAGGCTGGCTACGTCAACAACGGCCTGATGGTGCTCGCACCCGGCGCGTTCCTCCTGCTCGGAGTGATCGTCTGGGTGCAGCGCGCCATCATGGGCAAGGTGGAGGAGTAAGCCATGATCCTCGATACGATCCACAACCTCGCTTCGACGTGGGACCTTGCCGCGCTGGCGGCGCCGCAAGACGGCGTCACGGCGGACGGCCCGACCTTCCTCGGCATCCTGCTGCGCTCGATCTTCGTCGAGAACATCCTGCTCGCGTTCTTCCTGGGCATGTGCAGCTACCTCGCGGTCTCGAGCCGCGTCGACAGCTCGCTCGGCCTCGGCGTCGCGGTCATCTTTGTGCTCGGCCTGACGGTCCCGCTCAACTGGTGCATCCAGACGTTCATCCTCGCTCCGGGCGCGCTCGCGTGGGCGGGCTTCCCCGATTCGGACCTGAGCTACCTGCAGTTCCTGACCTTCATCGCGACGATCGCCGCCGCCGTGCAGCTGGTCGAGATGGCGGTCGATAAGCTGAGTCCCAAGCTCTACGCCGCCCTCGGCATCTTCCTGCCGCTGATCGCCGTGAACTGCGCGATCCTCGGCAGCTCGATGTTCATGGTCGAGCGCAACTACACGTTCGCGCAGTCGGTGGTCTACGGCCTCGGCTCGGGCACCGGCTGGCTGCTCGCGATCCTCAGCATGGCGGCGATCCGCTGGAAGCTGCGCACTGCGCACGTCCCCGGCCCGCTCAAGGGGCTGGGCATCACGTTCATCACGACCGGCCTGATCGCGATGGCCTTCATGACCTTCAGCGGCATCTAGCTTCCCGCGGCGCTTGGACCATAGGTAACAAACGATGTTGACCACCATCCTCATGGGCGTGCTCGCCCTCACCGCGGTGATCGTGCTGCTGGTGCTCGTCTTGATGTTCGCTGAGAGCAAGCTCGTGCCGAAGGGCAACGTCAAGCTGCTCATCAACGGCGACGACGAGAAGTCTCCCGAGGTGCCGATCGGCAGCAACCTGCTGACCGCGCTCAGCGACTCGGGCCTGTTCCTCCCGTCTGCCTGCGGCGGCGGCGGCTCGTGCGCCATGTGCAAGTGCAAGGTGTTCGAGGGCGGCGGCGACATCCTCCCGACCGAGAAGACGCACATCAACCGCGCCGAGGAGAAGGAGGGCGTGCGCCTGGCCTGTCAGGTCAAGGTCCGCGGCCCGATGAAGGTGCAGGTGCCGGACGAGGTCTTCGGCATCAAGAAGTGGGAGTGCACGGTCCGCTCCAACGACAACGTCGCGACCTTCATCAAGGAGTTCGTCGTCGAGCTGCCCGAGGGCGAGACCCTCGACTTCCAGTCGGGCGGCTACATCCAGATCGACGTGCCCAAGTACAAGGGCATGAAGTTCTCGGACTTCGACATCGGCGAGGAGTACCGCGAGGACTGGGACAAGTTCAAGCTGTGGGACCTCGTCGCCGACAACCCGGAGCCGGTGTTCCGCGCCTACTCGATGGCCAACCACCCGGCCGAGGGCAACATCGTGATGCTCAACATCCGCATCGCGACGCCGCCGCCGCGCCAGATGGACCTGCCGCCGGGCATCTGCTCGTCGTATGTCTTCTCGCTCAAGCCCGGCGACAAGGTGACCATCTCAGGTCCCTACGGGGACTTCTTCATCAAGGACACCGACCGCGAGATGATCTACGTCGGCGGGGGCGCAGGCATGGCGCCGCTGCGCAGCCACATCTTCCACCTGTTCCACACGCTCAAGACGGGCCGCAAGGTCAGCTACTGGTACGGCGCGCGCTCCAAGCGTGAGATGTTCTACACGGACCACTTTGAGGCGATCGAGAAGGAGTTCCCGAACTTCAGCTACCACGTCGCGCTGTCGGACCCGATGCCGGAGGACAACTGGGAAGGTGACACCGGCTTCATCCACCAGGTTCTGCACGACAACTACCTGAAGGACCACGAGAACCTCGACGAGGTCGAGTTCTACATGTGTGGTCCGCCGATGATGAACAGCGCCGTCCAGAACCTCCTCGAGGAGATGGGCGTAGAGCAGGACATGATCGCGTTCGACGACTTCGGCGGCTGATCGGGCGCCTGCTCCGATAGGATCTGCGGCGATGGTCGCACGTCGAAGCTCCCTGGCCGCAGTGCTGGCGCTGCTCGCGTCGTGCTCTGGAGAGCCGGAGCGCGTGCACGCGTTCTCTGGCCCGACGATGGGCTCGACCTACGAGCTGAAGGTCGTGGGCACCGCCAAGAAGGCCGGGGCCGCGCGCAACGTCGTCGAGCTCGAGCTGCAGACGTTGGACCTCGCGTTCAGCAACTGGCGCGACGACTCGGAGATCGCCAAGGTCAACGCGCATCGGAGCGTCGCGCCGATCGAGGTCAGCGAGCGCTTCGCCGCCGTACTCCAGACCGCGCTGCGGGTGGCGGCCGCGACCGACGGCGCCTTTGACCCGACCGTCAAGCCGCTGAGCGACCTCTATCGGTCGGCCAAGGCGGCCCCCGACGAGCCGCTCGCTGAGGCTGCGTTGGCCGAGGCGGCAGCGCTCGTCGATCACCGGCTGGTCACGGTCGACGGGCTGCAGCTGGTCAAGGCGCGGCCCGACGTGCAGCTCGACCTCGACGGGATCGTCGCGGGCGCCGCGGCCGATCGGATCGGCGCGCACCTCGAGTCCCTCGGGGTGACGTCGTTCTACCTGCAGATCACCGGCGAGGTGCTGTGCCGCGGCTGCAAGCCCGACGGCTCGCCGTGGCGCATCGGCGTCGTCGACCCGACCTCATCGGAGGGCGACCAGGCCGCCGTCGTGGCGCTGCCGCTGCGGGACGCAGCCCTGTGCAGCAGCGGGGACTACCGCAACCAAGCGGTCGTCGACGGCGCGGTGATGCACCACGTCTTTGACCCTCGGACCGGCCGTAACCCCGCGCACCGGGTGGTCAGCGCGTCCGTGCTGGCGTCGAGCTGCGCGGTCGCGGACGCGCTCGGCACCGCGCGGATGGTGCTCAGCCCGGATGAGCGAGACGAGGCTTGGCCTGGCATGAAGCAGCTCGGCGCGACCGGCGCGCTGCTGCTGCTGCCTGGCGCAGACGGCGGATGGAACAAAGTGGAGCTCGAATGGCCATCGGAAGACTCGTAAGCCTGGCGGCGCTGTTCGCGCTGGGGGCCTGCCAAACCTCGCTGCCGCCCGGCGCCGAGGCGTCCTCGCTCTCTGGCCGCGCGCTGGTGCCGCCCGCGCTGTCGCCGCAGGTCTCGGCGGACCGAGAGGCGAAGCTCGCTGCCGCGCGCAACCAGCTGGCGCGCTCGCCCGCGAGCCGCGACGCCTGGATCTGGGTCGGTCGTCGCCTGGGCTACCTCGGCCGCTATCGCGACGCGATCGACGTCTACAGCGAGGCGCTCGAGCGCTGGCCCGGCGACCCCTTCTTGCTGCGGCACCGCGGCCACCGTCAGCTCAGCGTGCGCGCGTTCGGCCGCGCTGTGGACGACCTCGCCGCGGCTGCGGCCGCGTGCCGGCAGGTGCCCGACGAGGTCGAGCCCGACGGCTTGCCGGTGCCTGGGCGCCCGCCGCACTCGAGCTTGCACTTCAACGTCTACTATCACTTGGCGCTCGCGTACTTCGTGCAGGGTGAGATGGAGCTGGCGGTCGGGGCGTGGCTGCTTTGTCTCGCGTGCAGCGACGACGACGAGTCTCGCGTCGCGGTGACGCACTGGCTCTGGTGCGCGCGGATGCGGGCGGGCGACGTCGCCGGCGCGCGCGCGACGGTGCAGGGGATCACGGCCGACATGGACGTGGTAGAGAACACCGCCTACCACCAGCTCTGTCTGCTCTACAAAGGCGCGCGGACGCGCGCGCAGTTGACGGCGGGGGAGGGCAGCTCGGGCGCGGCGATGCGCTTCGGGCTCGCGCACTACGCGCTGGTCGCAGGCGACCGGGAAGAAGGCGAGGCTGCGCTGCGGGAGCTGGCGGCGGACCCGGG
>JAYYEE010000338.1:0-17534 GCA_036160175.1 Planctomycetota bacterium | reverse complement strand
CACGAACTCCAGCGGCGCGCGCTGCAGCGGGCCGGCCATCTGACCGGTCGGCACCTTCGCGATCCGAGCGAGCCCGCCCGGGGCTGCGGTCGCCGCGCGGATCAACTCCTCGGTCGCGCGGAGCCAGGACGCAGCCTCCCCGAAGCGCTCGCACTTGTGCAGGTCCCGCACGGTCGCGGCGGCGTGCAGCAGCAGCGCTGCGATGGCGTCGAGCACGTCGCGTCTCCGCGCGAGCGCCGCGGCGCTGCGCGGGAACCGCCGCAGTGCGCGGCCGACGGCCTCGAGCTCGGCTCGCAGCTGCGCGGGGTCCTCGGGCAAGTCTTCGGGCGGCGCGAGCAGCGTCGGCAGGCGTTGTAGCAGCCGCTTCCTGGCGAACCAGGTCTCGGTGCGGGGGTCCGTCGAAGGCGAAGGGGCGACGCGGCACGCGCCAGCGGACCAGTCGTGCAGGTGTTGCTCGGCCTCGTCGTCGGCGAGGGTGGCGATCAGCCGCTCACACCGCGTGGCGACGTCGGCGGCGGCCGGGCGCCCGTCGGCGTCCGCGTCGCAGCACGCCCGCACGAGCGCGTCGACCTCAACGTGGCGCGGGACGCTGCGTGAGGTCCCTCCGTCGAGCAAGAACGCCAACGTCGCGCCCAGCCCGAACACGTCAAAGGCGGCGTTCGGCGAGGCGCCGCGGAGCGCCTCGGGCGGTGACCACGCGACGGTCCCGCCCGTGAACGCGCGCTCGTCGGCAGACACCCCGATCGGGCGCGCGTGTTCGAAGTCGAGGAGCAGCAGGTCTCCGCCGGGGACGGCGAGCAAGTTCTGCGGTTTGACGTCGCCGTGGCAGAGCCCGTGGGGCGCCAGCGGCGTGCGCGTCGCGTGCAGCCGTTCGAGGGTCTGCGCGAGTCGCTGGATGATGCGCAGGGCTTCGGTCGCCGGTAGGGCGCCCAGCCGCAGCGCGAGCGTCTCCAGGTTCTCACCCTCAACATACTCTTGCCGGACCGTCGGCCGACCGGTCGCTGCGTCCGAGCCGCTGCCGAGATACCTGACGACGCCGCTCCCTGCGGCCAACACGCCCATGGCGACCTCATGCTCGGCGTCGGCGCTGGCGCCGCTGAGGTAGACCTTATGCACCTCGTCCTGCGCGTCCGCAGCGGAACGGCGGCGCCACACCGCCCGTCGGGGCGAGCAGTGGAGGCAGTCCAGATCGACGGGTTCTTCGGTGGGCGTGGCCGGCATCACGACGCAGGGGAGGTGGTGCGCCGTCCTGGGGCTGCCGATGAGGTGGTGCTGGACGACGACCCTACCCTAGCAGAAACTATACCCCGCGGCCGCGGGCTGGGTCGGCGAGGCCGACCTCACCGCGCGCGGCTGCCGACGACGATGCCTGTTACCCTCGAAATCACCGATCGTTCCGGAACGCGCGACTGCGAGGTCGCCGCCGAGCGCTTCTGGCTCGGCGCGTCGCGATCGGGTTGCGATGTGGAGATCGACCTCCCTGGCGTCGCTGGCCGGGTGCTGGAGGTCCAGGCGGACGCGCACGGCAGGCTGCAAGTGCGCGCCGAGCCCGGGCTGCCCTTCCCGGTCCGCTGCGCGACGGGCAGCGTCGGCGGGCGCTTTGAGCCGTTCCTCGACGGGGACGTGATCAACCTGGGGCCGGCCCTCGTCAAGCTCCGGTTCTTCGCAGAGCGCGCTGGCGAGGCCGTCGAGGCGATCGACCCCGCAGTGCTGACAGCCTCGCCTGGCTCGCCAGTGGGGGCGTGGTACAGCACCTTCATGGAGATGTCGGACCATCTAGAGGGTCTGAAGAGCTCCAGCGAAATGGTCGCTGCGGCGATGTCGGCGATCCTTGACGCGACCGGCGCAGATCGCGTCCACGTCGAGCTCGACGTCGACGACGGCGGCGGCGCCTTCTACTTGAGCCGTCTCGAGAACGCGCAGCCGTTCCGGGTCAGCCGCTCGCTGATTGAGCAGGTCCGCGCTGCCCAGCAGGTCGTGCACGTCCCGCTGGCCGCGTCTGACCCGGTCGCGAGCAGCTTCCACAGCGTCCGCAGCGAGGGCCTCTCTGCGGCCGTCGCGGTGCCTGTCCAGGCGGGCGGCCCGACGGTGGGCGTCGTCTACGCGGGCTGCACGAGCGCCGGAGCCGTGCTCTCGGTCGAAGACCTACAGCGGGTCGCCTTCTGCGCGCGGATGCTGGCGACGGCGCTCGGCAACCGCGTGCTCGTGTCGAGCCTGCTCGATCGAGAGCCAGGAGACGAGGAGCACTGGGCGCTCGCGAGCAAGAGCCCCGCGTGCGCGGAGTTCACGCAGCGAGTCAAGCTGTACGCGCCTGCCGACTACACCGTGCTGCTACGTGGTGAGACCGGCACGGGCAAAGAGGTCGTCGCGCGCGCTCTGCACGAGCTGTCGCGGCGCGCGAAGGGGCCTTTCGTCCCCGTCAACTGCGCCGCGATCCCAGAGCAGTTGATGGAGAGCATGTTGTTCGGGCACGAGAAGGGCTCGTTCACCGGTGCGCTGCAGGCGCGACGGGGCCACTTCGAAGAGGCGCACGGCGGGACGATCTTGCTCGACGAGATCGGCGACATGGCGGTCGAACTCCAGGCGAAGATCCTGCGTGTCTTGCAGGACCGCGTCGTGGTCCCGATCGGCAGTCGGCGTCAGGTCCGGGTCGACGTGCGCATCGTCGCTGCGACCCACCAAGACCTGGAGAAGATGGTCCACGAGGGCCGCTTCCGTCAGGATCTGTACTACCGACTCCGTGAGCTCGAGGTCGTGCTGCCGCCGCTGCGCGCGCGGCACGAGGACCTCGGGGCGCTTGCCGAGCGGTTCCTGGCCGAGGCCGCTGAGGAGCTCGGATACGAGCGGGCGCCCTCGCTGTCGGCGGACGCCGTGGCGGAGCTCCGCGCGCACGGTTGGCCAGGGAACATCCGTGAGCTGCGGCATGTCATTAAGGGGGCCGCGCTGCGGGCCAGCGGCGGGGCGGTCCGCGTCGCAGACCTAGACCTGTACCGGTCGGGGGGCGGCGCATCGGCGCGCCCAGCGGCGCCTCCCGCGACCGGCGAGCCTCTCGCGGGCGAGACTTCTGAGAGCTGGAAGCAGCGACTCGAGGCGCAGGAGCGGATCGCGCTAGAGCGGACCTACCAGGAGGCTGGCGGCAACTTGACGCGCGCCGCCGAGCTGTTCGGGGTGCCGCGTACGACCTACCGTGAGAAGCTAGTGCGGCACGGATTGCTCGAGCACTGAGTCCGGCGCGCGCTGCGGGTTGCGCCCCGCAAAACGGCTGGTTTGTGCGCTCGCTGCCGCCGCTCCGTCGCTACGTTGCATCCCTTGGCTGATCGCACGACACCTTCGCCCGCGACGCTGGTCGCGATCGGTGACATCCACCGTTGCTGGAGAGAAGTCGACTCCGTCTACCTTGAGCGTACGCAGCCCGATCTCACCCTGTTCGTCGGAGACCTGGGCGACGAGCTCCGCGCGCACGATGAGGGCGCGGTCGAGGCGACGGTCGCGAAGATCGCGAGCATCAACGTGCCCAAGGCCGTCATCCTCGGCAACCACGACGCGTGGCGGAGCGTCGGCGAGAAGCAGCTGAGCGACGCCTTGAACAGCAGCTTGGACGCGTTGGGCGGCGACCACGTCGCCTACGACGTGCGAGAGGTCCCGAGCGCCGGCGTGTCGGTCGTCGGCGCGCGGCCTTTCTCTTGGGGTGGGCAGAGCCTGCGCAGCCCGGAGCTCTACGACGAGCTCTACGGCGTCCGAACGATGCGGCAGTCGGCAGCCGCGATCGTCGAAGCTGCGCGGGGCGCGCAACACCGCGACCTCGTGGTCTTGGCGCACAACGGCCCCACGGGCCTAGGCGCGCAGCCCGGGGATATCTACGGGAAGGACTTCGGCAAGCCGGGAGGAGACTGGGGCGACCACGACCTCGCGCTCGCGCTCCAGCGCATCGAGGGCTTAGGCCTGCGCGTGCGCGCGGTCATCGCGGGTCACATGCACCACGTCTTACTGCACCCACGCGGCGCGGAGCGGACGCGGTTTGTTCGACGCGGCGACACGCTGTTCATCAACTGCGCGGTCGTCCCGCGCGTGGTCCGCGATGCGCACGGCGAAGAGCTCTCTTACTTCGTTCGGATGCGGTGGGCGCAGGGCGAGTGTCAATCGCTCGAAGAGGTGTGGGTGGACACCCACGGCGACGAGAAGTCCGTCAACACGCCGTCGATCGAAGAGCTCGCCGGACCCGCGCCCGCTGTCGATGAGTCTGGCGCGCGCTGACCGCGGTTACCACGCGGCCGAGACGCCCTCGACCGCGCGCCAGACGCGCAGCAGGTTCCCCGACCAGATCTTCTGAACGTCCTGCTCGCTGTAGCCTCGCTTGACCAGTTCACGGGTCACGTTGCGGCTCTCTGCGGCGTTCTGCCAGCCGCCGATGCCGCCGCCGCCGTCGAAGTCCGAGCCGATGCCGACGTGGTCGATGCCTGCGACCTGGACGATATGGTCGATGTGGTCGCAGTAGACCGAGACGTCGGCGGGTGGGTGGACCCGGTTGACCTCCACCTCGCGCTGGCGGAAGACCTCCCACAGCTGCGTCCGCTCCTCCTCAGAGAGCCCCTCCGACGCAGGGCCCTTCAGCCCGATCTCCTCCTGGAGCTTTCGCAGCGCCGCGGAGCGGGCCTCGTTGCTCTTCAAGAAGCTCGCCAGCGCGACGCACTGCACCACGCCGCCGTTCGCCTTGATCGCGCGCAGCTGCTCGTCGTCGAGGTTTCGGCTGTGGTCGTTGACGGCGCGCGCGCCGGAGTGCGAGGCGATGACGGGCGCTTTGCTCAGCGCGACGGCTTGGAGCATCGTCGACTTCGCGGCGTGGCTCACGTCCACCATGATGCCGACGCGGTTCATCTCGGCGATCGCCGCGCGTCCGAGCTCGCTCAGGCCGCCGTGCAACGGCTCGTCGGCAGGCGTGTGTGAGTCGCCGAGCTGGGTGTGGCCGTTGTGTGCGATGCTCATGTAGCGCGCGCCGCGCTGGTGGAACTCCTCGATCCGGCGCAGGTCCGTGCCCATCGGGTAGCCGTTTTCGATGCCGATGCACGCGATCAGCTTGCCTTGCTGGTGCAGCCACTCGACTTGGTCGGCGCTGGTCGCTAGCCCGATGGTGTCGCGGTGCATGCGACACATGCGGTGGATAGCGTCGAACTTCTTCTTGGCCTCAGCGTAGGCGCGCGCGAAGCCCGAGTCGGTCAGCTTCCGTTGGGCGACGTAGACGATGTAGAAGGCGCAGTCGTAGCCGCCTGCGCGCATCTTCACGAAGTCGACCTGCTGCTTGCCGTCGACCGTCGGGTCGTATCGGAGCCGGAACTCCCTCGCGGTCGCCGGGTCCGCCGGCAGCTCTCGCGGGGAGAGGCTGTCGTTGATGTCTTTGTGCGTGTCTAGCGTGAGGCAGCGGTCGTGGATCTCGTCCGCCGTGAGCGTCGCGTAGACCGTCGACGCCGGGCCGGTGCCGGCGCAGCCAGCCAAGAGGACGAGCGTCGGGAGTAGGAGTGCGCGCATACCCGCGACGATAGCGGCCGTCGCTCTCACTTCACCAGCACAGACCACTCTGCGACCGGGCCCCGCGGCTCGCAGCGCGCGCTCGTAGCCGCCGCGATGAAGCGGCGCGCGCGCAAACGTCTCGGCGGCCGCTGTGCCGTCGCCCCGCTCCCGGTCGTTGCGCGTGTTTATGCCAAAATGCACGAACGCGCTGGAGCCGGTCGCTTGCCAGGCGACCCGGCGCTGCGACGGCCGCGCCGCGCCCGAGCGGTCGACAGCAAGGCGTCGTGTCCGGCGGCGACTCGATCGGCGCCTGCGCGGACAGGGGGTTGGCCAGGGCGGCCCCGAGGACCAAACATCGACTGGCTGCGTGCGCATCGCCGCAGCCTACTTGCGCCGCTTCGCTGGCGCGGCATCATCGGCGCCTCGGAACCATGACCGAAACCGCGGACATCGTCGTCATCGGCGGCGGCGTGATCGGGACCTCTGTCGTCTACCACCTCAGCAGGCTGCTCGACCCGTCGACGCGTATCGTGCTCTGTGATCGCGGCCCGGTCGCCGGCGCGACCTCTGGTGCGTGCATGGGCCACCTGATGGTCACGCCCGACACTGCGCAGGACTACGCGCTGACCAAGACCAGCGTCGACCTGTGGGGGCGAATGAACGAGGAGCTCGGCGGCTTCGACTTCAACCCGACCGGAGCGCTCTACCTGGCTGAGAACGACGAAGACCAGGCGATGTTCGCGGTGCTGCAGAAGCAGTTCGCCGACAACGATGATCGCTGCGACGTGCTCGACCCAAAGCAGCTGCGGGAGCTTGAGCCGGGCCTGCGAGACGACGTGCCCGGCGCGTTGTTCTACCCTGGCGACGGCGTCGTGCTGCCGATGCTGGCGTGCGGCGCGATGCTACGCGGCGCCCAGCAGCGCAACCCCAACGTGGTGGTGCGGCCGCACTGCGCGGTGACCGGGTTCCAGCGCGAAGGGGACCGGATCACCGCGGTCGAGACCGCCGCAGGCGTGATCGCGACCGAGACCGTCGTCAACGCGTGCGGCGTCTGGGCGCCGGACCTCAGCGAGCGGCTCGGCGAGCAGCGGCTGCCGATCTATCCGCGCGCCGGGAACCTCGCGATCACCGGCCACCACGTCTCCCCGATCCGCACACAGCTGCTTGAGATCAGCTACCTGCGCTTTGCGCACGCCGCGAGCGAGGTCGACCCGACCGAGACCGACGTCGACCCGGGCGGCCACGCGGTCAACATGCAGCCGCAGCGCAACGGCGGCTGCCTGATCGGCAGCACGCGGCAGTTCTGCGGCATGCAAAAGGACGTCAACCGCGAGCTGCTGCACCGCTCGCTGCTACGGGCCGAGCGTTACGCGCCAGGCATCTCCGCGGCGCCGATCGTGCGCACCTGGGTCGGCCTGCGGCCCTACTCGATCGACAACCACCCGCTGATCGGTCCCTGGGACCCGGTCAAGGGCTTCTACATCGCCGCCGGCCACGAGGGCCTGGGCATCTCGATGGCGCCGATCACCGGCCTGCTGCTGGCGCAGCAGCTCGCCGGCCTCGACACCGAGATCGACGTGACTCCTTACCTGCCGTCGAGGTTCGTCGCGTGAGCGGGCGCCTGCGTCATGCGAGCAACCGCGCGCTCGTCGAGTTCTCCTTCGACGGCGTGGCCGTTACGGCATACGAAGGCGACTCGATCGCGATGGCGTTGTGGGCCGCCGAGACCAGCGCGGTCCGCGGCAGCAGCACCGGGGGTGAGCCGCGGGGCGTGCTCTGCAACATGGGCATCTGCTACGAGTGCCTCGTGGTCGTCGACGGCGAGTCCGTGCGGTCGTGCACCACGCCGGTGCGCGCCGGGATGGTGGTCACGCGAGGCGGCCGCCCGTGACGGCGCGCGTGCTCGACGCCGACGTCGGCGTAGTCGGCGCCGGGCCTGGCGGGATGGCGGCCGCGACGCGGCTGGCGGCAGCGGGGCTGCGCGTCACCGTGCTCGACGAGGGCGCGCGCGCTGGCGGCCAGATCTACCGGCAGCTGCCCGAGGGAGCGGGCGCAGGCGGGATCCCTGAGCCGCCGAGCCACGACCACGGCCACCACCTGATCGAGGGCTTCGAGTCTGCCGAGTTGTCGTGCGTTCACGGCGCGACGGTCTGGGACGCCAAGCCCGGCCGGCTCTGGTTCGAGCACGCGGGCGAGTCCAAGCTGCTGCGTTGTGAACGCATCGTGCTCGCGCCCGGCGCCTACGACCGCTGCATCCCGTTCCCCGGCTGGACGCTGCCGGGCGTCGTCACAGCCGGCGCGCTGCAGGTGATGGTGCGCGGCTTCGGCGTCGTGCCCGGCAAGCGGGCGCTGGTGGTTGGCTCCGGCCCGCTGCTGTTGCCGACGGTGACCGCGCTGCTAGGCGCGGGTGTCGAGGTCGTCGCGGCGCTCGAGGCTTCGTCGCGCTGGCGCGCGTTGCGGGCGGCTCCTGGCGTGGTCGGCAACGCCGCGCGCCGCCGGGAAGCGGTCTGGTACATGAAGCAGCTCTGGCGCCACGGCGTGAAGCTGCAGTGGGGGTGGACGGTGTTCGCCTGCGAAGGCGACGGTCGGGTCCAGCGCGCCGTGATCGGCAAGGTCGACGGCCAGGGCCGCCCCCGGCGCGGGACCGAGCGCACGGTCGAGGTCGACGTCGTCGGCGCTGGCTTCGGGCTGGTGCCCTCCCTCGAGCTGGGGCTGCGCTTGGGCGCGGACTCGCGCTACCTCGCGGAGCGCGGCGGGCACTGCCTGGTCGTCGACGAGCGCCAGCAGGCTGCCCCCGGCGTCTTCGCGGCCGGCGAGATCTGCGGCATCGGAGGAGCCGAGGTGGCCGCTGCCGAAGGGGCGCTCTGCGCTGCTTCGGTGCTCGAGGAGGTGCGCGGGGCTGCCGCGGCGCCTGACCTCGCGCGGTCCGCGCGGGCCGAGCGTCGGGCGGCGGACACCATGCTGCGGGCGTTCGCGCCGCTCCCTGGGCTCAGCGAGCTGGCGAGGCCAGACACGGTCGTCTGCCGCTGTGAAGACATCACTCGACTGCAAGCCCAGCAGGCGGCGGCGGTCCACGGGGACACGATGCGCGCGATCAAGCTCGGATGCCGCGCAGGCATGGGGCCTTGCCAAGCGCGCATCTGCGGCCCCTCCCTCCAGGCGGTGGCTACCGGCGACGGCGCCCGTGTCATGGATCGTCCGGTCGTGCAGGTCCCGCTAAAGCCGGTCCGGGCATGCACCATCCTGGAGGCGCCCAGCGGCGATTGAGGCAGCCGGGTCGCCCGCTCTGCCGAAATCCGGCGGCTGGGCGTGCGTTAGGGCTACTTGAAGGAATTGTCGGGGCTAGCCGCGCGGTCGACGTTGACCACCTGCGCCCGCCGCCCTACCTTCTTCCGGCCCTAACCGGCACCTTTCTCCCTTGCGCAAGACCATCTCGATCGGCCCAGACGTGCGGCTCGGCAACGGCGACTTCGTCGTCATGGCTGGCCCCTGCGCCGTCGAGTCGCGCCAGCTGCTGTTCGCGGCCGCCGACGCCGTGACAGAGGCTGGCGCCGGCCTGCTACGCGGCGGGGCGTACAAGCCGCGTACCTCCCGCGCGTCCTTCCAGGGTCTCGGCGCCAAAGGCCTGCCGCTGCTCTCGGAGGCCTCGCGCCGCACTGGGTTAGGGGTCGTGACGGAAGTGCTCGACCCTCGCGACGTCGAGCTGGTCGCGGAGCACGCGGCGGTCCTCCAAGTGGGCAGCCGTAACATGCAGAACTTCCCGTTGTTGCGTGAGGTCGGTCGCCAACGCCGCCCGGTGCTGTTGAAGCGCGGCGCCGCGGCCACGATCGATGAGCTGCTGCACGCCGTCGACTACGTGACCGGCGAGGGCAACGAGTCCGTGATCTTGTGCGAGCGCGGCGTTCGCAGCTTTGACCCTTCGACGCGCTACCTCCTCGACCTCGCCGCGGTCCCGGTGCTCCAGCAGCGGACCCCGCTGCCCGTCATCGTGGACCCGAGCCACGGGACAGGCAACGCGTCGTATGTGGCGCCGATGTCCAAGGCCGCGCTCGCGGTCGGCGCCGACGGGCTCTTGATCGAGGTCCACGCGAACCCAGACGAGGCGCTCTGCGACGGCCAGCAGGCCTTGACGCCTCCCCGGTTCGCCAAGCTCATGGCGCAGCTCCAAAAGATGGCGCCGCTTTGTGACAGGCAGCTGTCCGCGCCGGCACGCGTCGGCGGTCCAGGCAGCGCATCCCACTCCAGCTCTTTCGACGACGAGGTGATCGCACCGTGACTGTGCCCTCCCGCAAGCCGTACATCGCCGGTAACTGGAAGATGAACCTGGACCGCAGCAAGTCGCTCGACTTGATCAAGACGGTCAAGGGTCGCATCGGAGACGGCAACGATCGTGAGGTCGCCGTCTTTGTCCCAGCGATCTACCTCGCGGACGTCGGCGCCGTCGCGCAAGGCTCACCGCTGGGGGTAGGTGGGCAGAACCTGTGGTATGAGGAGAACGGCGCGTTCACCGGTGAGCTGGCGCCGCGCATGCTCCGAGAGGTCGGCGCAGACCGGGTGCTGATCGGCCACAGCGAGCGTCGCCACGTGTTCCATGAACCCAGCGATTGGATGGGGCGCAAGGTCCGGGCGGCGCTCGACGCCGACCTGCTGCCCATCTACTGCATCGGAGAGACGCTGAGCGACCGCAAGGCGAACCGCACAGATCGAGTGCTGAAGAAGCAGCTCGAGGCCGGCTTCGAGCTTGTCAAGTCGGAAGACGCGCACCGCATCACGATCGCGTACGAGCCCGTCTGGGCGATCGGCACCGGCGAGACGGCGACGCTCGACCAAGTCGACGCCGCGCACGCGACCATCCGGAAGTGGTTGACGCAGAAGGTCGCTGGAGAGGCGGAGACGGTCCGCATCCTCTACGGAGGCAGCGTCAAGCCCGACAACGCCCGCGACCTGATGGCGCTTGAGAGCGTCGACGGCCTCTTGGTCGGCGGCGCGAGCCTCGCGCCAGAGAGCTTCTTGCCCATCATCGAATACGACTCCATGTAATCAGGCGCCGACTACGCGCCGAGCTACTGCCACCAAAAGCCTCCTACGCTCCCTCCCTCACATGGTCTACCTCCACTACATCGGTTGGATCCTCTTCTTCGTCTCGGCTGTGCTGATGACGACCGTCGTGTTGCTCCAGGAGTCAAAGGGCGGCGGTCTCGCCGAGGCCTTTGGCGGCACGGGCGCTGAAACGTTCGGCGTCAAAAGCGGCGGGATCAGCCGCTTCACCTTCTTGCTGGCCGGGATCTTCTGTGGCTCGGCGATCCTGATCAGCGCCACCTGGAACGTCTGATCGACGTCCGCTCGCATGGCCGCGATCGCGAGCATGACGGGCGCCGGCTTCGCTGCTGGTGACTCGGAGGTCGGACCCGTCAGGGTGGAGATCCGCTCGGTCAACGGGCGCGGCCTGAACCTCAAGCTGCGGACGCCTGCGTCCTGCGCCGGCTACGACGCCGCGATCGAGGAGCGGGTACGGGCGAAGGTTCAGCGTGGCTCGGTGGTGGTCATCGTGGAGCGCACCGCCGCCGCTGCTGCCTTGCCTGACGAGGCCGCCGTTCGGGCGACCGCGGCGCGCATGACCCAGCTGGCGGACGAGCTCGGCTTGCCCAAGCCATCGCTCTCGGACGTCTTGCACGCGTCGAGCGCGGGCGGCCGCGTGGAGCCGACCACGTCGCGGTCGCTGCCGCCGCAGCTAGCGGCCCTGGTCGACGAAGCCCTCGCGGGGCTGCTTCAGCACCGATCGGCTGACGGTGAGGGGACCGGCGCTGCCATCCTCACCCAGCTGGACGAGTTCGCGCGACTCTCTGGCGAAGTTAGCCAGCGCGCCCCGAGCATCGTCGAGCACTACCGTCAGCGGCTGTTGCAACGCGTGCAGGACTTTGTCGCGGCGAACGTCCCTGCAGCGCCGCCGGCGGTCGACCTCGTGCGCGAGGTCGCGGTCTTCGCAGACAAGGTCGACGTCGCCGAGGAGCTGCAGCGACTCGGCGCGCACGTCGCCGAGGTGCGCGGCGCGCTGGTCGCCGGCGGCGAGGTCGGGCGGCGCCTCGACTTCCTGATGCAGGAGCTGCTGCGTGAGACCAACACCCTCGGCTCGAAGTCGCCGGATACGGAGACTGCTCACCTGGTGGTTGCGATGAAGGGCTGCATCGCAACGATCAAGGAGCAGGTGGCGAACCTGGAGTGACGAAGCGCATGAGCGACGACAAGGGCAGGCTGGTCGTGATCTCGGGGCCTTCGGGCGCGGGCAAGACCTCTGTTTGCAGGGTCCTCAAGGAGAACCCGGCGGTGGAGTTCTCGGTCAGCGCCACGACGCGCGCGATGCGCGCCGGCGAGCAGGACGGCGTCGACTACCACTTCCTAAGCCGCGAGGCCTTCGAGCAGCGCCTCGCTGAGGATCAGTTCCTCGAGTATGCCGAATACAACGGCAACCTCTACGGGACGCCGCGCTGGCCGATGGATGACGCGCTCGCCCGGGGTAAGACCTTCTTGGTCGAGATCGAGGTCGACGGCACGCGGCAGCTGCGCCGCCGCGGCGTAGCGGGGCTGTATCTCTTCATTGAGCCGCCGAGCATCGCCGAGCTGCGCGGCCGGTTGGAGCGCCGCGGCACCAACGGCGCCGAGGAGATCGCGCAGCGCGTGCGTATCGCCGAGGAGGAGATCTTGGCGGCGCGCGCAGACGTCGACGGCGTGGCGCTCTACGACCAGTTCGTCGTCAACGCGGACCTCCCTGTGACGATCGACCGCGTGAAGGAGCTGTTGTGGCCGTGAGCGCGGCGCGCCCGACGGCTGTGCTCGGCGTCGCTGGCGGGATCGCCGCCTACAAGGTCGCGTACGTCGCCAGCGGCTTGGTGCAGCGGGGCGTCGACGTGCGCGTCGCCATGACGTCGTCGTCGTTGTCGTTCGTCGGGCCATCGACGTTCGGCGGGCTGACGGGCACGCAGCCGATCCTCTCGTCTACCCAGGTCGACCCGGACGGCGCCGTGCCGCACATTGAGGCTGGGCGCGCAGCGCAAGTCTACTGCATCGCGCCCGCGACCGCGGGCGTGCTGGCGCAGCTCGCGAGCGGCGCCGCGGACGATCCGGTCGCGTTGCTCGCGACCACGGTCCAGTGCCCGATCCTCCTCTGCCCGGCGATGAACGACGCCATGTGGCAGCGGGCCGCCGTGCAACGCAACGTCGAGGTCCTCCGCGCGCGGGGCGTGGAGATGCTCGGGCCCGTCGAAGGGCACCTCGCCGAGGGCTATGACGCGGTCGGTCGCATGGTGGAGCCAGACGCGATCCTCGACCGGTTAGGGGCGGTCTTGGACCTCGCGTGAGCGCGGCCAGCTGGCGAGCGCTCGCGCTGAGTGGTCCGGACGCGGCCGCCGCGCTCGACCTCCTCTACGTGCACGCCGACGTGCAAGGCGTGCTCATTGAGGCGGCCGGGCCCGTCGTCTGGATCATCGGTGAGCCGCCTGCGTTCCTTGCGGCGATGGACGTCGCGGTCCAGGAGCGTGTCGTCGCGGACCGAGACTTCGCCATCACCGGCTTGGAGCAGGACCAACCGATCCACGTCGCGGACGACCTGTTAGTGCGGCCGCCGTGGGTCGAGCGCCCGCTCGGCTTCGACGGCGTCGAGCTGGTGGTCCCGCGCGGCGGCGCGTTCGGCAGCGGGGAGCACGCCAGCACCCAGGCGGCGCTGCTCTTGATCCACAGGACGTGGTGTCATCCGGAGAGCTTCGCGGATGTCGGGTGTGGCTCTGGCATCCTGGCCAGCTACGCGCAGGCGCGAGGCGTCGCCAGGGTCGAGGCATGTGACGTCGACCGGCCGTCTGTGCTCGCCGCGCGGGAGCTGTTGCCAGGCGCGCGCGTCGCGGTTGGCGGGCCTAGCACGCTGTCGCCGTGCGCGCAGGTCGTCGCGAACATGACGGGCGCTGAGCTGCAGGCCTCGCTCGACGCGACCTTGCGGCTCTGGCGAGGGCGCGCGCCGCTCGTGCTTAGCGGGATGCTCGCCCACGAGGTCGACGAGATCGTGGACGCCGTCGCGCGTCCGGCGCGCGAGCGTGTCTCGGTCGGACGCTTCACCGCGGTCGCCTTCGGCGGTTAGCTCGCAGGTCGCGCGCAGCTCACGAGCACAGGTAGACGTCGAAGCGGATCCGCCCAGACTTGACCTCGAACGAGACGTCGTCGGTCAGTGGGGCGTGGTGGGGGTGCCGCTTGACCACCACGCGGTCGCGGGCGGCCTCCCGCGCGACCCGCAGCAGCTCATCGGTGTCGGTGGGCGGTCCGGCCAGCGCGCGGCATGCCTGCATCTCTTTCTTGACCTGCGCCTTGCCAGCTTCGGCGAACATTGGGTCGAGGTAGACGACGTCGGGCTGCTCCTCGTCGCGAGCGTGCTCGCGGAGCCAAGCGGCGGCGTCGGCCCGGATCACCTGGAGCTCCGCGTCGGCTTCGCGCGCGCAGACCTCCATGAGAAAGCACAGCGCCGGGACACGCTCGATCGCGGTTACGCTGCAGCCCAACCGCGAAAGGACCATGGCATCACGGCCAAGACCAGCCGTGGCGTCGACGACCCGCTCGACCCTGCGCCGGTGCATGCCGAGCGCACGAGGCAGCGGATCCGTACGCTTGGCCGTTTGAAGCCGCCGTGCCATCGGACCTTGCGCGCAGCTAAGCACTAGTTCGTAGCCGCCTTGTTCAGCTGGTGCTCGCAGGCAGATCTGGCCAGCGCTCCTGCACACCTGCCAAGTCGAAGGGAGGGGGGAGGTTGCCACATCGAGGCAGAAGTGCTCGGCTATGTCCTGGTCGGACACGGTTGCACCCGGAGCCAGGCTGACGTCAGGTTGCTGGAGCATCTTTGCCGCGCATTTTCTGGTTCGGTCCTGCGGAGTCGATCTACAACCGAACAGAATCGCTGCTTGGTCCGTCCAATGACGTGGGCTCGCCTAGCTCACGTTGCTTCGCTCTGAGAATCCCTGAGTATCCCCAGAAAGTCCACAGCTCGCCGGCCGTGATAGGCTTTCGCAGTTCGCGATCGTAATACCCCCGCGCGGTATTGCGGCGCAGCTGTTCTTTCACCCGAAACCTCTCCTCCCTTCCTTCCCGCCATGCGGCGTCTGCATCTTAAGCTCTTCTATCTCCGTACACGCATCAAGCGCGAAGCGCAGGGCGTCACTGCTAAGACCCTCGGTGTCCGACCGGCGACCATGTCGCACCTCGAGCAGGGGCGCTCGCAGCCGACGCTCCCGATGCTGCTCTCCCTGTGCCAGCACTACGACGTGACGCCGACCTATCTGCTCGACGACGAGCGGCCGATCGACCCGCAGTCCCGCGATCGCTGGGCGGAGCGGAGCAACGTCATCGCCAGCGGCGATTGGATGGAGGTCCCCGAAGGGGCCATGGTCACCACGCACGACGGCATCCGTCTCGTCGCTGTCCAGCCGGGCGCTCGCTACTACGACGCCGCAGCGCAGGCGCAGCGCATGACGTGCCCGACGCCCGCGGCGGCCGCAGAGCTTGAGTCGAGCCTCGCCGTTAACAGGGACGCGGCCGATAAGGACCTCGAAGAGACGCTGATGCGGGAACTGCTCGCGCAGAGGAAGCCGCGCAACAAGCCGGTCGCCAAGAGCGCGGTCATCAAGAACGCGATCGCCCAATAGGGCGATGGCGCCGCGGGCGGGCGCTGCCCCGCTAGGCGTGCGCGCAGGTCGTCAAGCGGCGACGCGCGCGGCCGATGCCTCGGCCGGGCCGCCCGAGCCGTCGGCCTGCAGGGGTCTGCTCCGCTGGGGCCGACGGCGCCCGCGGCCGGCCTTGATTACGGGGCAGCGATAATCAAGAGTCCAGCGGCCCGCCGTGACCTTAGGCGGCCGCTCGGCTACACTTGACCGGCCGCCTGGACACCGCTCGCCCCTTGGTGTCCTGATCGGCGGTAATAGGTTTCTCCATCATGCTCCGTTCCACGCTCTTGGCCGCAGCTGCCGGCTTCACGATCACCACGTCGGCGCTCGCCCAGAACATCCCCACTGGGTTCACGCTCGACACGCTCGTCTCGTCTGGCCTACAGGCTGGGCACGACTTCACCTTCCTGCCGGACGGCCGCGTCCTGATCGCGAACCGCGCCGGCAACGTGCACGTGTTCGCTGAAGGCGTCGGCTTGAGCCAGATCGGAACGGTCTCGTCGATCCAGACCGGCAGCGAGCGCGGCTTGTTGAGCATCGAGGCCGACCCGGACTTCGCGACCAACGGCTACATCTACGTCTGGTACTCCAGCAGCCAGACCGCGTTCATGCACCTGGACCGTCTGACGTGCACCGGCGCGCTCAACAACGCAGGCAGCACGAACCTTTCGTTCTCGATGGCTTCGCGCCGGACGATTATCAACAGCTCGCCCGACGGCGCGTTCAACCACAACGGCGGCTCGGCGCGCTTTGGCCCCGACGGTATGCTCTACTTGTCGATCGGTGACGATGCGAACGCGTGCACGGCGCAGAGCCTGACCTCGAAGAGCGGCTGCTTGCTGCGCATGGACGTGTCTGGCCTGCCTGCGAGCCCGAGCAACTCGGAGCCGAGCTACAACTCGATCGACCCTGGCGACAACCCGAACAGCTCGGCCAACAACTGGACGCAGCTGGTCATCGCCTATGGCCTGCGCAACCCGTTCCGGATGGAGGTCGACCAAGTCACCGGCAACTGCTTCATCGGCGATGTCGGCCAAAACGCGGCCGAGGAATACAGCCTCTACGTGCGTCAGTCGAACCTGCAGCTCGTCAACTTCGGCTGGCCGTGGCGGGAAGGCAACCTCAACTACTCCAGCTGCGGCGGCGGCGTCCCCGCGGGCCTGGTGGCGCCGCTGCGCCAAGAGACCGGCAGCTCGTGGAACTCCATCGTCGGCGGGCCGCAGTATCGCAACGCCGGGTCGCCGTATGACTTCGGCAGCAACTACGAAGGCGACGCGTTCTACCTCGACTACTTCGCTGGCGTGCTGCGTCGCATCAAGCAGAACGGCGCCTCGTGGAACCTCGCGCCGGCGGTCCCCGGCCAGCCCACGTCGCAAGCATGGGGCACGGGCTTCAACGGTACAACCGCGATGCGCATGGGCGCGGACGGCGCGCTCTACTTCTTGCAGCACCCGAGCACCTACGCGACGAACGGCGGCTTCCTGAAGCGGATTCGATCGACCGGCCCGACCAACAGCGTGGTCGCAGTCAGCGGCGGCGACCAGATCGGCCCGCACGGCGAGCCCTTCGCGCAGCCGATCCGGGCGCGCGTCTTAGACACGAACGGCAACCCGCTCCCTGGCGGAACCGTTAACTTCTCGATCACCGGCGGCCACTCGCTGTCCACGACCAACCCGGTCATCGCGGACGCCAACGGCTTCGCGCAGACGACGGTGACCGCCAACGGCCCTGCCGGTGGTGGGATGACCGTCACGGCGTCGACGCCCGGCGGCCAGGGCGACGGCTCGTTCAGCCTGTTCGCGCGGAAGCTGAACGCGACGGCGGTGGTCAGCTCGTCGACGTTGCTCGTGCTGAGCGTGGTCAACCAGACGACGGCGACGCCTGCGCAGGTGCCCTACATCCTGTTCATGTCGTTCCCGGGCTCGCCGACGGTGCAGACCTCGATCGGCCCGCTGTGCACGGACCCTGGCTACCCGCTCACGATCGCGATCGAGGACGGCGTCGGCGCCTACGGCGGCATCTCCTTCTCCGGCACCGGCGGCATCGGCTTCCCGAACAAGACCTGGTTCTACCAGAACGTCCCGAACGGCCTGCTCTCGGGCAACCTGATGAGCTTCCAGGTCGTCGGGCTCGACCCGGTCACTGGCTGGTTCCGGACCAACTGCGAGCTCGAGCAGTTCTGATCGGCCCCGCGGGGTGTCCCCTCTGGCGGCGCCCCGCTGCGAAAAGCTGGGTCGAGGCCTGCTGGGTCTCGCGGACCGGGGGGCGCTCCTGTCGCCTCCCCGCGCGCGGCGGGCGGGCAGATCCGGGGGCTCGGAGGCCTCCAGGCTTGAC
>JAYYEE010000337.1:0-7135 GCA_036160175.1 Planctomycetota bacterium | reverse complement strand
AAGGGCGCGCCGCGGCTGCACGGATGACCGGCGTCGTCTCGGCGCTGTGTGGGAGGCTCAAGTGACCAGCGGCCTGACGATCCGGCCCTACGAGGCCGGCGACGAGGCCGGCATCTTGCAGACCTTCAACCTCGTCTTCCGCGAGGTCTGCGGCCCGGACTACGTCGACCGCACGCTGGCGCAGTGGCGCTGGGCCTACCCCGAGAACCCTGCCGGACACCGGATCTCGCTCGCGGTCGCCGACGACGGCACGGTCGCCTCGCAGTACGCGGGGATGCCGATGCGCTACGACACGCCTTGGGGGGAGCAACTGCTGATCCACTGCGTCGACTCGATGACGCACCCTCGCTGGCGTCAAGGCCTTAAGGCCAAGAGCCTGTTCGTCGAGACCTGCATGCCCTTCTGGGACCACAGCCGCGAGATTGGGGACGCGTTGTTCTACGGCTTCCCCGTCGACGCCGCCTACCGGATCGGCAAGCGCTACCTGAAGTACGAGATGATGCGCGTCATCGACTTCTTGGTGCGCGACCGCGCGCTCGGCGCGCTGGCGCCGCCGTCGGGGGTCGTGGTCGAGCGCGTCGAGGCGGTCCCGACCGACGTCGCGGGGCTCCACGCCGCGGTCCGTGAGGACAAGCCGTTCTTGCTGCGCCGCGACCACGGCTACCTCGACTGGCGCTACGTGCAGAACCCGGCGCGCGGCGACTACGAGCTGTGGACGGCGCGCCGCGGCGGCGCGCTGTGCGGCCTGATGGTGTTGAAGCCTGGCTCGGGCCTCGCGCCGGACGCGTGCACCATCGCCGACTGGGCGGCGCCTGAGGCCGACGTAGAGGCCGCGGACGCCCTGCTCGCCAAGGCCGTCGCGCGGCAGCAAGAGGAGCAAAAGCAGCGGTTGATGACCGTGTTCCCGCCGTGGTCGCACGAGCACCGCCACCTCGTCCAGCGCGGCTTCGTCGAGACGCCGTCGGCGACCTGGCTGCAGCGACGCTTGATCCACAACGTCTGCAAGGCCGAGATCACGCCGGAGTTCCTCTCCGAGCAGTGGTGGTATACCCTCGGCGACAGCGACCTCGCCTGAGCTCGCGTCCCACAGGAGCTGCATGGCTAACGACCGCGTCGAACTGGAGTCAAAGATCGCCCAGCTGGAGCGCACGGTCGACGCGCTGAGCGGGGAGCTGCATGAGCAGCAGCGGGCTTTGGACGCGCTCCAGGCCGCTGTGAAGGTGCTCGCCGAGCAGCTGAAGAAGCGCGCCGACGGCGGCGACCTCGAACCGCACGACACCAAGCCGCCGCACTGGGGGTAGGTCGCCGGCCCCGCGCATCACACGGCGCCCTTCCAACGTGCTTCGCCCTCGGGTAAGGCATGGACACGTGAAGCTGTCGAACGCGATCGTGCTGGGCCCGCAGCGCCACGCCCCGAGCCTAAAGGCGGCGGTCGACGACCTCGTCGACGGCGACGCTCCGGTCGCGCTGGTCACCGCGGGCTGGGAGGAGCGCGAGGCCGAGGACGAGGAGCTGCGTGAGCACGTCGGGCGACCGGTCGAGAACCTCTCGGTCTGGGAGCGCGTCGAGCGGATCTTCGCGGCCGACCCGCGCCTACTCGACGCGATGCGCGCCCGGCACGCGACGCTGCGCCGCGCGCAGGAGCTCTACCGGCTGCGCCTCGAGGGGTTGATGGGGCCTGCGGCGGAGCTGCTGCGCGGCCCTGGTGAGGACCCGTGGGTGGAGGCCGAGCAGCAGGACGCGTGGGAGCTGGTGGGTCGACTGGACCGTCAGCACATGGCGCGAGTCGCTGAGATCCACGATGAGTTTGAGCAGCGCGTCCGGCCTTCCGAGCGCCCGGCGGTGCAGGCCGAGCGCGCCGCGATCGAGGCGCAGCTCGCCGGCGCGGCGTGCCTGCTGGTCGCGGGCGGCCACATCGGGGTGCTGCTCCATCGGCTGCGGCTGTTCGACGTCTGCGGGCTGTGGGGCGACCGCCCGACGGTCGCGTGGTCTGCAGGGGCGATGGCCCTGACCGAGCGGATCGTGCTGTTCCACGACAGCCCGCCGCAGGGCAGCTCCTACGCCGAGGTCATGGAGGCCGGCTTCGGCCGGCTGCCGGGCTTCGTCGCGCTGCCGCACGCGCGCGCGCGCCTGCAGACCGACGACCGGGTCCGCATGCAGCTCTTGTCGCGCCGCTTCGCGCCGGCGATCTGCGGCCTGCTCGACCAGGGCGCGAGGTTTGACTGGCGCGGTGGTCGCTGGCACGCGCACGCTGGGTCCCGCTGCCTCGACGACCGCGGCGCGGTCACGGAGGGCGCGCAGTGACCATCGTCGAACGACTCGAGGCGGCGGTGGCCGAGGGACCGCAGGCCGTAGAGCGACTGCTCGGGGGAGACGAGTTCCCCTACGTCGAGGGGCGCGCGGTGACGTTCGTGTTTCAGGGCGACGCGCAGGAGGTGTCCCTGCACCACTGGATCCACGGTCTGCCACGAGAGCTGCCCTTCCGCAGGCTGGGCCGCAGCGACCTTTGGGTGCTGCAGATCGACCTGCCGACAGGGTCGCGCATGGAATACAAAATCGGCGTGATGCTGTTCGGGCGCGGCCAACTGCTCCGCGACCCGCTCAACGTGCACACGGCCCGCGACCCGTTCGGGGCGAACTCGGTCGTCTACGGCGAGGGTTACGAGCCGCCGGAGTGGACGATCGCGGACCCTGAGTCGCGTCAGGGGACGATCGAAGAGCGCCACGTCGACAGCCCGGTTTTCGGCGACTGGCGGCCGATCAAGGTCTACCGGCCCGCGAGGTTCCGCGACACTCGCCGCTACCCGCTGCTCATCGTCCACGACGGCGATGACTACCTGAAGTTCGCCAACCTCAAGGAGACGTTGGACAACCTGATCCACCGCCTTGAGCTGCCGCCGCTGATCGCGGTGATGACGCAGTCGCCGGATCGCATGACCGAGTACGCCGCTGACGATCGGCACGCGGACTTCCTGGTCAAAGACCTCGTCCCACAGCTCGAGGAGCTGTTACCGCTGGTGCGCGAACCGTCGGCGCGCGCCTTGATGGGGGCGTCGTTCGGCGCGGTCGCTTCGCTCGCGGCTGCGTGGCGTCATCAGGGCTTCTTCGGGCGCCTGCTGCTGCAGTCCGGCTCGTTCGTGTTCACCGAGATCGGCGAGCACGACCGCGGCCCCGCGTTCGACCCGGTGGTCGAGTTCGTCAACCGCTTCCGCAAGCGGCCAGGCGCGCCTGCGGAGCATGTCTTCGCGAGCTGCGGCGTCTACGAGTCGTTGATCTACTACAACCGCTCGATGGTCCCGCTGCTGCAGGACGCCGGGCTGCACGTCCGCTTCCGGGAGGCCAACGACGGCCACAACTGGGAGAACTGGCGCGACCGACTCCGGGAGGGGCTTTCCTGGCTGTTCCCGGGGCCGCTCTGGCACGTCTACGAGTAACGTCCACCTACGCATCGCCCATGCCCGCCGTCACCCGCAACATCGGTCTCTCGCTGGGCGCCGACATCTGTTGGCCGCTCGCGTTCGAACAGATCCTGGCCGACAGCAAGCTCAAGCTGAAGGTCGGTCGGGACACCGTCGACTTCGCGTGTGAGCGCGTCGCGCTGCGTCCATACCTGCTCGAGCAGGGCTGCAAATACGACGTCGTGGTCGACCGCTTGACGCACTGGTTCGCGCTGCAGCGGGAGTGGATCAAGAAGGGCGTCCTGATGGACGACCTCTACGTCTACAACAACCCGTGGTCCGTGCAGAGCTATGAGAAGCACTCGAGCTACTGCGCGATGCTCGCGCTCGGGATGCCGATCCCGCGGACCATGATGCTGCCGCAGAAGGAGTACGGCGAGGCCACCGACCTCGACTACACGCTGCAGAACTACGCGCACCTGTTCGAGCTCGGCCCGCTCGGTGAGCAGCTCGGCTACCCTTCGTTCCTGAAGCCCTACGACGGCGGCGGCTGGCGGGGCGTGTCGAAGGTCGACGACGCCGATTCGTTGGTGAAGGCCTACGACGAGAGCGGCAGTGACCTCATGCACTTGCAGGAGGCCGTCAAGGGGTTCGACGTGTTCGTGCGCGCGGTCGGGATCGGTCCGCAGGTCAGGGTCATGAAGTACGACCCTGACCAGCCGCTGCACGAGCGCTACCGCGTGGACAGCGGCTTCTTGGACGACGAGGCGCGCAGCTTGGTCGAGGACACCTGCCTGACGATCAACACGTTCTTCGGGTGGGACTTCAACAGCTGCGAGATGCTGCGGCGGGACGGGGTCTTCTACCCGATCGACTTCGCGAACCCGTGCCCGGACAGCCAGGTCAACTCGATCCACTACCACTGGCCTTGGTATGTGATCAGCAACCTCAAGTGGGCGCTGTTCAACGCCGCGACCAAGCGCCCGATGCGTAAGACGCTCGACTTCTAGCCCTACTACAAGATCGCTAAGCAGGACCTGCCCTACCGCGAGAAGCTGGCGGGTTACGCGCAGGTCGCGCGCAAGCGGCTGGCGACCGACAAGTTCGAGGCGTTCTGCGCCCGTCACCTCGGCCCGCTCGAGGAGGCCGCGTTCCGCTGGTTCCGCAGCGACCGCTGCGAGGAGGCCGTGCGGCTCAAGGTCGCGAACCTGTTCCCTGAGCACGAGGTCGACGAGTTCACCGCCAAGTTCGTGGGGCTCGTGCGCCAGTCCGTCGACGACATGTGAGCGTCCAAAGCCTGAGCCCCTACACACCTCCGATCGAGCCGCCGTGAGCAAGCACAAGATCACCTGGAACTCGCCGTCGATGGGCGGCCGTGAGATCACCTTCTGTCGATACGGCGTGTCAGGTACGCCGCTGCTGCTGTTCCCGACCGCAGGCGGCGACGCCGAGGAGCCAGAGCGGTTCCACCTGATCAGCGCGATCGGCGACTTCATCAAGGAGCTGCGGCTCAAGGTCTACGTCGTGGACTCGCTCGCAGGTCAAGCGTGGCTCAAGGAGTGCAAGACCCTGCGCGAGGCCGCCGCGGTACAGAATCGCTTCGATCGTTGCATCGTCGATGAGGTCGTGCCGGCGATCCACCGCGACTGCGGCGGCGACGGGGGCATGATCTGGACCGCGGGTTCGTCGATCGGCGCGTTCAACGCGCTCGCCGCGATCTGCCGACATCCGGAGATCTTCCAGACGGCGATCTGCATGAGCGGCACCTACAACATGAACAAGTTCCTCGAGGGCGAGGTGACGCGGGACTACTACGAGAGCTCGCCGCTCGACTTCGTCCCGGACCTCGCCGGTGAGCAGCTAGAGCTGCTGCGGCAGCGATTCATCCTGTTGGCCCACGGCGAGGGCGAGTTCGAGGAGCCGCAGCAGAGCTGGAACGTCGAGCGCGTGCTCGGTCCCCAGGGTGTGCCCAACCGGGTCGACGCGTGGGGGCCAGAGTGGCGCCACGATTGGGTCACGTGGCGTGAGATGCTGCCGCAGTTCCTCGACGAGCTCCTCCCTGAGGTCGACGACGCGGGCCGCGCGGCAGACGTCGACGCGTAGGTGGTCGGGCTCAGTCCCAGCGGTGGCTCTGCGCGACCACGGTGATGCCGGTCTCAGACACGGTGAACCGGCGCTCGTCCTCTGTGCGGTCGTAGCCGATGACGGTCCCGTCGGGGACCTGGTTCCACTTGTCGATGATGCAGCGCCGGAGCTTGCAGCCGCGCCCGATCTGCGCGCCGCGCATGATGATGCACTCGTCGATCTCGCTGTGCTCGTTGACGTAGACGCGGTTGCTGAGGATCGAGCGGCGCACCTGCGCGCCGCTCACCACCGTCCCCGGCGCGAGCAGCGAGTCTGAGACCTCGGCGCGGCGGCCGTCTTCGCCGTCCTCGTTCAGGACGGTCTTCGCCGGCGGGTCGTTGTGCCAGAGCGTGTAGGTGGGCCAGTCTGCGTGGTAGAGGTTGAGCTGCGGCTTGACGTTGATGAGGTCCATGTGGGCCTCGAAGTAGGCCTCGATCGTGCCGACGTCACGCCAATAGGGCTCCTCTTCGCCGCCGAGCCCGCGGAACGCGTGCGCGTAGATCGGGACCTCGCCGAGCATGCTCGGGATGACGTGGTGCCCGAAGTCGCCGCCCTGTCCCTCGGGCATCTTGCCGTCGGCCTCCAGGCGTCGGACGAGCTCCTCGGTCTCGAAGATGTAGATGCCCATCGACGCGAGGCAGAACCCCGGTTGGCCTGGGATCTCGGGCGCGTTCTCCTCGGGCTTCTCGACGAAGCCGGTGATGCGCCCGTCGTCGTCAACCTGGAGGATGCCGAAGCTGCTCGCTTGCTCCACGGGGATCTTGACGGCGCCGATGGTGAGGGCGGCTTCGTGGTCGACGTGCTCGCGGAGCATGTCGCGGTAGTCCATCTGGTAGATGTGGTCGCCAGAGAGGATGACCACGTTCGTCGGCTTCCAGTCGTTGATCGTGTCGAGGTTGTGGTAGATCGCGTCCGACGTGCCGCGGTACCACTTGCCAACCGAGACGTGGTGGGGCGGGGTGCACGTGATCCACTGCTCCAGCCGTCGCGGCAGGAAGTTCCAGCCGAAGCGGATGTGCTCCTCTAGCGAGCGCGCCTGATACTGCGTCAGCAGGTGGATCCGCCGCAGTCCTGAGTGGATGCAGTTGCTGAGCGTGAAGTCGATGATCCGGTAGCTGCCGCCGAACGGAACTGCGGGCTTCGCCCGGTTCTCGGTCAGCGGCATCAGGCGGCTACCTGAGCCGCCTGCGAGGATGAAGACCAGTGTGTTCCTGAGCTCGAGCGGGACCATGCGTGGATTGACGCGGAGGCTTGAGGACGTGCTATGAGGATGCACGTGGGGGGCGTCGCGGGACAGTGCGGATCCTGTTTCCTTGCCGGGAAGATGCGTTGATACGTCGAGGTGGCTTCGTAGATTCGCACGGCCCGCAGCCCCTTGCACCATGTCCGCAGCCCGCCCCTCTGCTTCTCCCACGCCCTCGGCCGAGCGAGGGCCGCGCCGCTCGCCGCTCGCAGGCGGCGTCGAGTGGCTGCTGACCGACGGCCGCGGCGGCTACGCGTGCGGCGCGGCAGACGCGTTGGCGCGGCGTCGATACCACGGGCTCTGGGTCGCGAGGCCAGGGGCGTCGTCGCGCCGCTGGATGGTCGTGGCGGACCTAGACGAGCGCGTCATC
>JAYYEE010000336.1:0-5759 GCA_036160175.1 Planctomycetota bacterium | reverse complement strand
GATGAGTTGGTTGATCGTGGGCATTACAGTTGGATCGACAGTCCAGGTTCGGGCTCACCGAGGGGGTGAACCCGAGGTTGACCGGCGGACCGGTCTCGAAAGGGGGCGCAACAAGATACGGAAACCGCCCCCGAAAACAAGCCGCCAGGGGCCTTGAGGGCGGGGCGGCGCGGCTATGCCCCCCCGGAGCCGGCGCCGGTCGGCGACCCGCCGCCCGGCGCGACACCAGACGGGGCCCCGTCGACAGGCTCGCCGGCGACGCTGGGCGCGCCCGGCTCGTCGTCGATGCCCTCCAGACGGATCACGGGGCCGCCCTCGTCGAGGAAGCCCTGCTTGCTGAGGCGCCCGATCTCCTCGGCCGCGGCCTGGAGGTCGACGTTCTTCAAGACGCGCGTCTTCTGGTAGTTGCGGAAGCCCGTCCCGGTCGGGACGAGGTGCCCGAGGATGACGTTCTCCTTGAGACCGACGAGCTCGTCGTGCTTTCCAGCCAGCGACGCCTCGGTCAGGACCTTGGTGGTCTCCTGGAAGGAGGCCGCCGAGATGAACGAGTCCGACTGCAGCGACGCCTTGGTGATGCCCAAGAGCAGCGGCTTCGCCGTCGCGGGCTTCTTCCGCTGCTTACCGAGCTGCTGGTTCGACTCACGGAAGCGGAACTTGTCCACCACCGCGCCCGGCAGGAACTCGCTGTCGCCCGGATCTTCGACTTCGACCTTGCGCATCATCTGCGCGAGGATGATCTCGATGTGCTTGTCGTCGATGCCCACGCCCTGCGCGCGGTAGACGGTCTGCACCTCGCGCAGCAGGTAGTTCTGCACCGACTTCTCGCCCTGGATGTCGAGCATGTCGTGCGGCACTAGCGGCCCGTCGACCAGCGCTTCCCCAGCCTTGACGTGGTCACCGCGGTGGACGCGCAGGTTCTTGCTCTGCGGCACCAGGTGCTCCTGCTCGAGGCCGCCCTCGGCCTTGACGATGATGGTGCGCTTGCCGCGGCGCTTGTCGCCGAGCTCGACGGTGCCCTCGATCGTCGCGAGGACCGCGGGGTCCTTCGGACGACGGGCCTCGAACAGCTCCGTGACGCGCGGCAGACCGCCGGTGATGTCCTGCGTGCCTTGGATCTCACGCGGCGTCTTCGCCAGCATCATGCCGGCGACCACCTTCTGGCCGCTCTCGACCTCGATGTAGGCCTTCTCAGGCACCGGCGTGATCGCGAGGCGGTTGCCCCCGTCGTCCTCGATGATGAGGTGCGGGTGCAGGTCGCCCTTGTGCTCGATCATCACCTTGCGCTGGACCTTGGTGTCCGCGTCGCGCTCGATCCGGAAGGTCTTGCCTTCGATGATGTCCTCGAAGCGCACGACACCAGCCACCTCAGCGAGGATCGGGTTGTGGTGCGGGTCCCAGGCGCAGAGCGGCGTCGACTCCTTGATCTCGTCGCCCTCCTTGATGTGCACGACCGCGCCCAGCGGCACCTCGTGGCGCTCGAGCTCGCGCTCCTTCTGGTCGACGACGAGGATCTCGCCGCGGCGCTTGAGGGCGACGGTCTGGACGCCGTTCTCGCCGTCGACCTCGACCGTCTCGAGGTTGGCGAACTGGACCCGACCCGCGCGCTTGTTGCGCACCTCGGAATCCTCGACCTTCTTGCTGGCCGTGCCGCCGATGTGGAAGGTCCGCATCGTCAGCTGCGTGCCCGGCTCACCGATCGACTGGGCGCCGATGATGCCCGCCGCCAAGCCAGGCTCAGCCAGCGCGCTGCGCGACAGGTCCATGCCGTAGCAGAGCGCGCACACGCCGTGCGACGCCTCGCAGGTCAGCGGCGACCGCACCCGGATGGTCTCGCTCGAGACGACGGCCTCGATCTTCTTCGCGATGTCGATCGTGATCAGCTGCCCCTTCTCGACGATCACCTCGTCGGTCATGGGGTCGACGACCGAGTAGAGCGCGACGCGGCCGCGGACCGAGTCGACGAAGGTCACAGCGACCTTGTCGCCCTGGTAGACCGTGCCCTTGTCGACGCCGTTCTCGGTGCCGCAGTCGTGGATCGAGACCACGACGTTCTGCGCCACGTCAGCCAGCTTGCGCGTAAGGTAGCCGGAGTCGGCGGTCTTGAGCGCCGTGTCAGCCAGGCCCTTACGCGCGCCGTGCGTCGACGAGAAGTACTCGAGCACGCGCAGACCTTCGCGGAAGTTGGCCTTAATCGGCTGCTCGATGATCTTGCCGCTCGGCTTCGCCATCAGGCCGCGCATGCCGGCGAGCTGACGGATCTGCTCCACCGAGCCCCGCGCCTTCGACATCACCATGCAGAAGATCGGGTTGACGTAGAGGCGGCCGTCGCGCGTGTCGTTGCGCAGCTCGTTGAGCATGTCGTCGCCGATCTGCTCACGGGCGTGGGTCCACGAGTCGATGACCTTCAGGTAGCGCTCGCCCTCGGTGATGATCCCGCGCGCGTGCGCCATGTGGATCTTCTCCACCTCCTTGGCGGTCTTCCCGATGATCTCCTCCTTGGTCGGCGGGACGAGCATGTCGTCCTTGCCAAAGGAGATGCCTGCCGCAGTCGCCGCCTTGAAGCCTGCCTCCTTCATTCGGTCGAGCAGACGCAGCGTGGCGTCGCGGTCGAGCAGGAGGTGGCAGTCGGCGATGATGTTCGACAGCGCCTTCTTGTCGAGGTCGTGGTTGTAGAAGGGCATGCCCTCTTCCAGGATCTCGTTGAAGATGATCCGGCCGGGGGTCGTCTCGACGAGCGTGTGGCCGTCCGTGATGACCGTGTCGCCCTGGTTGCGGATCTCGATACCCGCGGGGAACTGCACCTTGATGCGGGCGTGGATGTGCACCTTCTGCGAGGAGAAGGCCATCCAGACCTCATCTCGGCTCGCGAAGGTCTTGCCCTCGCCGAGTTCGCCAGGACGCTGCAGGCTCGTCCAGTAGCAGCCGAGCACGATGTCCTGGTTCGGCGCGATGATCGGCCCGCCGTGCGCCGGCGAGAAGATGTTGTTGATCGAGAGCATCAGCGTGCACGCCTCGATCTGCGCCTCGAACGACAACGGCAGGTGCACCGCCATCTGGTCCCCGTCGAAGTCCGCGTTGTAGCCCGAGCAAACCAGCGGGTGCACGCGGATCGCGTTGCCCTCGACCAGCACCGGCTCGAACGCCTGGATGCCGACGCGGTGCAGCGTCGGCGCGCGGTTGAGCAGGACCGGGTGGTTCTGGATCACCTCTTCGAGGATGTCCCAGACCTCCTCGTCCTTGCGCTCCAGCATCTTCTTCGCCGACTTGATCGTGTCGGCGTGGCCGAGTTCCTTGAGGCGACGAATGATGAACGGCTGGAAGAGCTCCAACGCGATGATCTTCGGCAGGCCGCACTGGTGCAGGCGCAGGTCCGGACCGACGACGATCACCGAACGCGCCGAGTAGTCGACGCGCTTGCCGAGCAGGTTCTCGCGGAAGCGGCCCTGCTTGCCCTTGATCATGTCCGTGAGGGACTTGAGCGGGCGGTTGGACGAGCCGAGCACCGGTCGGCGACAGCGGTTGTTGTCGAACAGCGCGTCGACCGACTGCTGCAGCATCCGCTTCTCGTTGCGGATGATGACCTCGGGGGCGTTGAGGTCGAGCAGCTTCTTGAGGCGGTTGTTGCGGTTGATCAGACGACGGTAGAGGTCGTTGAGGTCGGACGTCGCGAAGTTGCCGCTATCGAGCGGCACCAGCGGGCGCAGGTCCGGCGGGATCACCGGCACGGCGTCGAGGATCATCCACTCCGACTTGTTGCCGGAGTCGCGCAGCATCTCGACGGTCTTGAGCCGCTTGATGATGTCCTTGATCTTCTGCTTGGACTCGGTGCGCTTGAGGTCCTCGCGCAGGGTCTCGCTGAGCAGGTTGAGGTCGAGGCGACGCAGGAGCTCACGCACGGCCTCGGCGCCCATGCCGGCCTGGAAGGCCATGCCGTACTTCTGGCGCGACTGGCGGAACTCGTCCTCGCTCAAGAGCTGCAGCTCCTTGAGCGGCGTGTCGCCGGCGTCGATCACGATGTAGTCCTGGAAGTAGATGACCTTCTCCAGGCTGGCGGTCTTCAGGCCGAGCAGCGTGCCGAGGCGCGACGGCATCGCCTTGAAGAACCAGATGTGGGCGACCGGGGCGGCCAAGTTGATGTGCCCCATGCGCTTTCTGCGCACGCGGCTGTGCGTGATCATCACGCCGCACTTGTCGCAGGTGATGTTCTTGTGCTTGATGCCCTTGTACTTGCCGCAGGAGCACTCCCAGTCCTTCTCAGGACCGAAGATCCGCTCGCAGAACAGACCGTCCCGCTCAGGGCGGTAGGTGCGGTAGTTGATCGTCTCCGGCTTCTTAACTTCGCCGAACGACCAGTCCCGGATGTCCTCGGGGGAGGCCAGCCGGATGGTCACCGAAGCGTAGTCGTTGATCTTGTCGTAGATGGGTTCGACCATCGTGCGCCTTGTGGGTGCTAGGTGCTCACGTCGTCGTCACGCCGCGAGCGGGGGTTTCGGAGAGGGTTGTTTGGTTCGGGTTGGGTCGAGGATGCCGGGGCTCAGCCCGGCATGACGTCCTCGGCCGTGCCCCGCTTGTGCAGTTCGATGTTGAGGCCGAGGCCCTTGATCTCGTTACAGAGCACACCGAACGAGACCGGCGTGCCGGGCTCGAGGATGTTCTCGTTCTTGACCATGGCCTCGTAGATCTTGGTGCGACCGTCGACGTCGTCCGACTTCACGGTCAGCAGCTCTTGCAGGACGTTGGCGGCGCCGTATGCCTCCAGCGCCCACACTTCCATCTCGCCGAAGCGCTGGCCGCCGAAGCGGGCCTTGCCGCCGAGCGGCTGCTGCGTGATCAGCGAGTATGGCCCGGTCGCGCGCGCGTGGACCTTGTCGTCGACCAGGTGGTGCAGCTTCAGCATGTAGAGCGTGCCGACCGTCGTGCGCTGCGTGAACGCCTCGCCGGTGCGACCGTCGAACAGCTGAGACTTGCCGTCCGTGGCGAAGCCAGCCTTCGTCAGCGCGGCCTCGATGTCCGCCTCGCTCGCGCCGTCGAACACCGGGGTGTTGACGCGGAAGCCGAGCTTGCGCGCGGCCCAGCCGAGGTGGGTCTCAAGGATCTGACCGACGTTCATCCGGCTCGGGACACCCAGCGGGTTAAGCACGATGTCGACCGGGGTCCCGTCCTCAAGGAACGGCATGTCTTCGACCGGCAGGATCTTCGAGATGACGCCCTTGTTGCCGTGGCGGCCGGCCATCTTGTCGCCCACCGAGATGCGGCGCTTCGTCGCGACGTAGACCTTGACCATCTCGAGCACGCCCTGCGGCAGCTCGTCACCGCGAGAGAGCCGGTTCACGAGCTTGTTCTTCTCGGCCTCGGACTCTTCGATGCGCTCGCCGAACTCCTGCAGGATCTGACGGAGCTCCGTCTTGACCTTGCTGTCCTTGTGCTCCTCAGCGACTTGGCGGACCCGATCGCGGATCGTGCGCAGGTCGAGGATCAGCATCTCGTCGTTGATCGCGAGGACCTTGCCCTCGGCCGACTTGACCGAGTCACCGAGGAGCTTCTTCGCGTTCTCCAGCAGGCGCTTGGTGCTGCTGCGGAACTGCTTCAAGAACTCGATCTCCGCGTTCTTGATCTCCTCGAGGTTGCGAGTCCGCTCCTGCTCGGTCAGGTTGACCTTGCGGGAGTACTTCTCGGCTCCGATCACGATGCCCTCGACGCCGGTCGGGACTTCGAGCGAGGCGTTCTTCACGTCCTCGCCAGCGCGCCCGAAGATCGCG
>JAYYEE010000335.1:0-6907 GCA_036160175.1 Planctomycetota bacterium | reverse complement strand
CCGGAGAAGCCGGCTCCGGAGAAGGAGCCGGTAACGCCCAAGCAGGACCCCAAGGTCGAGCGGCCTGCTGAGGACGCGCCAATGCCAAGAGGCACCGACCCGGCCGACATCGCGGCCATGCGCAGCGCCGAGCAGATGCTTGAGGTGGAGAAGCGGCTGCAGCGCGAGATCAAGGCTGGCAAGATCACCGGCCTCGACAAGATCCTCCCGTTCGACGAGCTGACGTCTTGGCCTTACGAGGACGGCCTCAAGGGAATGCCCAAGCGCGTCAAGGATCTGTCCGGCAAGAAGGTCTTGATGACTGGCTTCATGCTGCCGATCGACGAGGTCCAGAACATCAAGGAGTTCCTCCTGGTGGAGTCGCTCTGGTCTTGCTGCTACGGCCAGCCGCCCGACATCCACGGCATCGTCCGCGTCGTGATGCCGAAGAAGAAGACGACCGACTACTTCTTTGACCCGCTGAAGATCATCGGGACGTTCAAGGTCGAATCGACGGTGATGGACGGCTACTGCGTCGACATCTACCAGCTGCACGTCGAGAGCTTAGAAGCCATCAAGTTCAAGTAGCGCCGCGCCGGGTCGCTTGCCGCCTCGTCGGATGAGCTGCGGCGATCTGTTTCCAGGGGCCTGCGCCCTACGCGGGAGTCGATGCCTCGGGCGCAGCACCATGATCCACGTCGCCGGCTCGGCTTGGGCCGCGCGCGGTCCCGCGCCAGCGGTCCGCCTCCAATGCGACTGCGCGCGCGGTCGCCGTCGCTCGTAAAGATTGCCGGGGGAGAAACTTCGGGAAAAAGGGGAAGAAGGAGAGTCGAGTTTTTACGTCCTAGTGGACAACCCCCGGCAGGGTGTGTCAGCCGGTCGCCAGGTCCATCCGTTGAGGCATGGACGCGGCGGCCAAAGATCGTGGTTGCGGCGCAGCAGCGCTCCTTCTTGCTAGCTGATGCGCGACGCCTCGCGGCGCGGCAGGTCCTTAGCCCCGATCGAAGCAGCCAAAAGGGAGAAATCCATCGGGGCAGGAGGGCGCCACAGGGCGCCACGATCATGTTCGTCGCGCAAGCGTGAGCCCAAACGGCTGCTCGCGGAGGCGGAAGCCTTCCGGCACCAGCGTCGTGGCGGTCGCTTCTTCGACGACGGCCGGTCCGTCGATGAAGGGCGGCAGCGCGCTGCGATGGAACACCGGCACCTTAGCGCGGCCCAGCGGGCTCAGTCGATGCCGCGCTGGAGCGCCCCGTCTGGCGGACCCCGTCGCGGGCAGCGGCTTCGCCGCCGCTTCGCTGCGCGCGCGGAGCTGCACGACCTCGACCGGTGCGTCTGTGCGGAACCCGAAGCGGCGCTCGTGTTCATGGGCGAACGCCGCTGGTAGGTTGGCGGTCAACGGCAGGCACAAGCACGCGCCCTGGCCGCGATAGCGCGCGAGCGCTTCGACGCGACTTCGGCATCGCTTGCCGCCGAGCTCGCGGCGGGTCGCTGCGAGCATGCGCTGTCCGTGCGCGAGCAGCGCCGCGGGCGCGCGCGCCGATAGCGTCACGGGCCCGCCGTCCGCGCGCTCGCGGGCTTCCCCCGCGCGCGCGAGGCCGAGCGCCGAGAACGCCCCCGGGACCGGAGGGATCACGGCGTGCGGCATGCCGAGCCTCGCGGTCATCGTCGCGGCGTGGAGCCCGCCGGCGCCGCCGTAGGCGACCAGCGGGATCGTGGCTGGATCGACCGCCTGCTCGGCGGTGATCACTAGGATGGCGCGGGCCATCGCGGCGTCGGCGATCGTCAGGAGGCCTGCGGCGGTCGCGCGCGGCCGCATGCCCACGCGCTTGCCGAGCCGCTCGATGGCGCGGACCGACGCGTCCACGTCGATGGGGAAGGCGCCGTCGAGCAGGGTCTCTGCGCCGAGGTGCCCGAGCGCGACGTGCGCGTCGGTGACGGTCGGCTCGGTCCCCTGCCCGTAGCACGCGGGGCCAGGCTCGGCGCCTGCGCTCTGTGGCCCGACGCGCAGCGCGCCGCCGGCGTCGGCGTAGGCGATGCTGCCGCCGCCCGCGGCGACGGTGTGAATGGGCACCGTGGGCAGCGGCAACGGGAGGCCCGCGATCTCACCTTCGGACGACAGCTCCGTGCGCTCCTCTATGAGGCACACGTCGGCGGAAGTCCCGCCCATGTCGAACGCGGCCGCGACCGGAAACCCGAAGCGCTTGGCGACCTGCCGCGTCGCGAGGACGCCGCCAGCTGGGCCTGAGAACATCGCGCGCGCAGGGAACCGCGCGGCCTCCTCGGGCGGCAAGATGCCGAGGCTGGATCGCAGCAGCCGCAGCGTCCCCGGTCCCATGTCTTTCGCGACGCGGCTGGTGTAGCGGCCCACGACCGGGGCGATCGCTGCGTTGAGGATCGCCGCGGAGAAGCGCTCGTATTCGCCGGTCGCCGGCAGCAGCTGGGCGCTGCAGGTGACGGGGACGCCGGGCAGCGCGCGTCGCAGCGCGTCCTGCAGCCGGCGCTCGTCCTGAGGGTCGTCGGGCGCGTGCAGCAAGCCGATCGCGACGGCCTCGGGCTTGCGGCGCGTCACGGCTGCGACGGCGGCGTCGACGGCGGCCGCGGTCAGGGCGGTGACCACGGCGCCTCCAGGACCGCGCCGGCACGGGACACCGACGCGCAGCCGGCGCGGGATCGGCGGGATCGGCCTGCTCGGGTCCAGGGCGTAGAGGTCGGTCCGGTGTTGGCGGCCGACCTCGATCAAGTCCTCGAAGCCGGTGTTGGTCACCAGCACGGTGCGAGCCAGCGAGCCGGTGAGCACGGCGTTCAGCCCGACCGTCGTGCCGTGCACGAGGTCCACTTCCTCGCCATCATGTCGACGCGCGGCGCGAAGGCCTTCGAGCACGGCGCGCGAAGGATCTGCGGGGGTGGACCGCAGCTTGTGCACCTTGGCGCTGCCGCGCTGCACCCGCACCACGTCCGTGAAGGTGCCGCCTGTGTCGATGCCGATGCGTGTCGCCAAAGCTCACAGCACGCTAGCGTTGGGCGCTCAGCAAGGCCAGACGTTGGCGTCCGACCGCCTCCATCGCGTAGCCTCTGCAGTGATGCTGTCGGCCACGGACCCCTCTCAGATCGAGCTCCGCGCGGTGCTGGCGTTCTGCCTCGGCGCGGTCCCGTTCGCTTGGCTGGTCGTCAAGCTCTGTAAGGGAGTCGACGTGCGCACGCTCGGCAGCGGCAACGTCGGCGCGACCAACGCGAGCCGCGCGTTCAAAGGTAAGGCGGCGCGCATCGCCGCGTTCGCGTCGGTCTACCTGCTCGACGCGGGCAAGGGGGCCTTCGCCGCGTGGATCGGGTCTGCAGCGGGCCTGCTCGCCGGCGTCCTCTGCGGCGCGGCGGGCATCCTCGGTCACTGCTTCACGCCGTTCCTCGGCGGCAGGGGCGGCAAGGGCGTCGCGACCGCCACGGGCGCGCTGGTCGTGTTGGACTGGCGGGTGACGGCGATTGCGCTGGGCGTGTTCTTCCTCGTGCGGCAAGCGACGGGCCAGGTCTTCTTCGGCAGCCTCGCGCTGGGCGTGGGGCTGGCCGCGAGCGCGATCCTGCTGGACGCGCCGCAGGCGCTGCACGAGCGGCTGCCGTTGACGGTGCTGACGTCGGTCATCGCGGCGTTCTTGTTCTGGACCCACCGCAGCAACCTGCAGCAGTTCTTCGCAGCGAGGCAAGCATGAGAGTCGCGATCCTTGGCAACGGCGGCTTTGGAACCGCCATGGCGTTGACGCTCGAGCGCGCGGGGCATGACGTCTCGCTCTGGGGTCACAATCCGGAATACACCGCGGAGATCGCCGCGACGCGGCAGAACCCGCGCTACCTCGCCGGCGTGTCGCTGCCTGCCAGCGTCCGCGTCGGCGACGACGCTGGCGCGGCGCTGGACGGCGCGGGTGCCGTGCTGGTCGCGGTCCCGACGCAGCACGTGCGCGGGGTCCTGACGGAGATGCGAGGCCTGCTCACCGGCGACGCGCCGGTCGTGTCGCTGGCCAAGGGCCTCGAGCAGTCGACCGGCCACCGACCTTCGGAGATCCTCGCGGAGGTCCTCGGTTCCCCAGAGCGAGTCTACGTCCTCAGCGGACCGAGCCACGCCGAAGAGATCGCGCACGGCCAGCCGACGACGGTGGTGGTGGCGGGTGACGACAGCGAGCGTCTGCGCGGCTTGCAGGCCGCGCTGCAGACAGACCGCTTCCGCGTCTACCGCAACGCCGAACTGCTCGGCGTCGAGCTGTGCGGCGCGCTCAAGAACGTGATGGCGCTCGCCGCCGGCATCGCCGACGGGCTCGGCTACGGCGACAACGCCAAGGCGGCGATCCTGTCGCGGGGGATCGTCGAGATGCAGCGCTATGGGCTCGCTTGCGGCGCCGATCCACAGACGTTCTTTGGCCTCGCGGGCGTCGGAGACCTCGCGGTCACCGCGTTCAGCAAGCACGGCCGCAACCGCGCGTTCGGCGAGCGCATCGGCAGAGGGGAGACCCTCAAGCAGGCCCTGGCGTCGTCGCCCAAGGTCGCCGAGGGCGTCTGGACCGCGAAGGTCGTCGACGCAGCGAGCAAGCAGCGCGGCGTCGAGATGCCGATCGCCGCCGCCGTCGCCGAGGTGCTCTACGAGGAGCTCGCCCCGGAGCAGGCGGTGCGCGCGTTAATGGAGCGCGACCCCAAGGCCGAAGGCGCGCCGGCAGATAGCTAGGCTTGGCGCGGACAGGTCCCGGCCAGCTAGGATGCGGCCGATGAAGACCGCACTCCTCGCGCTCCTGGCCGGCAGCCTGGCGAGCCTCGCGTCGGCCCAGCAGCGCCTGCAGCCGATCGACCTGTTCCGGCTCGACTACTTCATGACGATGGGGGCCGAAGACCCCGTCGCGTGGCTGGACAACGCGCACTACCTCGTGTTCGACGCGGGCAACCAGCCGCGCGGGCCGTCGAGCTGGTCGAAGGTCGTCGCCCGCACCGGCGCGCGCAGCGAATACGTCAACAAGGCGGCGCTCGTGCGCAGCCTCAACGCGGGGGCAGACGCCGCGGCGATCGAAGACGCGTCCAACTGGACGTGGGCCGAGGATCACAGCCGCTTCGTCGTCGATGTCGGCGGAGACCTGTTCGCGGCGGGGCTCGACGGTGAAGCCGTCCGCCTCACTGACACGCCCGACGTCGAAGAAGTCGGGGTGCGCTTCTCGCCCGACGGCGAGACCGTCGCGTTCATCGCGAACTACAACCTGCACGTGGTGCCGTCCGACGGCGGCGACGTGCGCGCGCTGACGACCGAGGGCCACAGCGACCTCTTCTACGGTCGGCTCGACTGGGTCTACCAAGAAGAGCTCTACGGCCGCGGCAACTTCCAGGCCTACTGGTGGTCTCCCGACAGCGCGCGCATCGCCTTGCTCAAGCTCGACGAGTCGCCGGTCGAGGAGTTCGTGCTCGTGAGCGACGTGCCGGCGCGGCCTGAGGTCGAGCGCACCAACTACCCGAAGGTCGGCGAGCCCAACCCGATCGTCGAGGTCGGCGCGATCGAGGTGGCGAGCGGCGAGACCAAGTGGTTCGACGTGTCGAGCTACCCTGCCGAGGACCGTCTCGTCGTGCGCGTCACGTGGACGCCTGACTCCAAGGAGGTCTTCTTCCAGGTGCAGAACCGCGAGCAGACGTGGCTCGACATGCGCGCTGGCGACGTCGCCTCGGGCGGCTCCCGGCTGGTTTGGCGCGAGACCAGCGACTGCTGGGTCGAGGCCGGGCCGGAGCCGGTCTGGATCGAAGGCGGGTCCTCGTTCCTGTGGCTGAGCGAGCGCGACGGCTACAAGCACGTCTACCGCTTCGGTCGCTCTGGCGAGGCGCAAGGGCGCCTGACCGAGGGCGAGTGGCAGGCCAACGAGCTGGTTTCGGTCGACGAGCAGGCCGGCTGCGCGTATCTGCTCTCGGACAAGGACTCCAAGATCCAGGCGCACCTCTACCGCGTGCCGCTCGCCGGCGGCGCGCTCGAGCGCATCACCGAGGGGCGAGGGACCTACGCCGTCGACATGGCGCCCGACCACCAAACGTTCGTGGCCCGCTGGAGCGACGCCGAGACGCCGGGTTGTGTCTACCTGCGAGACCTCGAGAACAACGAGCTGCGCGCGATCGCCGAGTCCAAGCCGCAGATGATGCGGCCGTATGGCGTGCAGTTCCCGGAGTTCGTGCAAGTGGAGACGCGCGACGGCTTCCCGATGGAGGCCATGCTGATCAAGCCGAAGGACTTCGACGCGTCGAAGAAATACCCGGTCGTGCAGTTCACCTACTCCGGCCCGCACGCGCCGCGCGTGCGCGACCGCTGGGGGCGTCGCGACTTCCTCTGGCACAACCTGCTCGCGCAGAACGGCTACGTCGTCTTCTGCTGCGACAACCGCTCGGCGAGCGGCAAGGGCCGCAAGTTCGCAAAGGCCTGCTGGCGCAAGCTCGGCCAGAGCGAGCTGGAAGACCTCTCGGACGGCGTCGACTGGTTGGTCGCGCAGGGCTACGCCGACCCGGGTCGGATCGCGATCTGGGGTTGGAGCTACGGCGGCTACCAGACGCTCTACAACCTGACGCACAGCAAGAAGTGGGCGGCGGGCGTCGCCGTCAACCCGGTCACCGACTGGCGGCTCTACGACACGATCTACACCGAGCGCTACGGCGGGCTGCCGTCGAACAACGCAGACGGCTACGAGAAGGGCAGCGTCACCAACGCCGCCAAGGACCTGCACGGCGCGCTGCTGCTGATCGCGGGCGCGATGGACGACAACGTGCACATGCAGAACAGCTTCCAGTTCTTGCACGCGATGCAGCAGGCGCAGAAGGACTGCGACTTCATGGTCTACCCGCGGGTGCGGCACGGCATCGGCGACCTGCAGCAGCAGATCCACCTGTTCACGCGCTTCCTGCGCTTCCTCGGGGAGAAGCTCTAGTTGGT
>JAYYEE010000334.1:0-6154 GCA_036160175.1 Planctomycetota bacterium | reverse complement strand
CCCTGGTGGTGCCGATCGGCTCGTCCCAGCCCCGGTGTCGGGAGACGACGCGCTCGACGTTGCCGTCCACGGCGGCCTGGCACAGCCCGAACGCGATGGAGGCGACCGCGCCCAGGGTGTAGGGCCCGACGCCTGGGAGCTCGGCGAGCGCCTCGACGGTCTCGGGCACGACCCCGCCGTGGGCCTCGACGACCCGCCTCGCCCCGTCTCGGAGCAGCCGCGCGCGTCGGTAGTAGCCCAGCCCGCGCCATGCGACCATCACCTCGTCGTCGGTGGCAGCGGCGAACGCTGCCGGTGTCGGGAAGCGTTCGAGGAACCGTTCGTAGGGCTCACGCACGGCCTCGACCCGGGTCTGCTGCAGCATGATCTCGCTGACCCAGATAGACCACGGGTCCTGCGTGCGCCGCCACGGCAGGTCGCGCTGAACCTGGTCAAACCAAGCCAGCAAGCGCGCAGCGAAGTCCTGCGTCGGCAAAGCGCTAGGAGTCCCGAGGCGGCGTGCCGAGCTCCAGGCCGAGGCGGTCGCGGAGGTCCTGCTCCGCGCGCTCCAGCAGCTCATTGAGCTGCACGGCGTCGTCCTGCTCCGCGACGAGCACGATCCGGATGGTCCGCGCCATCATCGTTCCCTGCACGCGCGTCCGAATGCTGATCTGCGGGTGCTTGGCGCCGATGTCCGACAGCACGCGGCTGATCGAGGACTCGTCGTGCCCGTGGTAGTCCACCGTGCGCTCGCCGCGGACCGTGTCCGGGCCGGCCGCGGCCATGACCGGCATGACGTGCGCCGTAAAGAACCGCTGCATCTCGGCTGGGACGCCGGGCAGCAGGAACACGGTGGTCTGGTCGACGTCGAGCTGGACGGCGGGCGCGCTGCCGACCGTGTTCTCGTAGGCCTTGGCGCCGACAGGGAGCATCGCCATCCCCTGGCGCGCGTCGGTCAGGTCTGGGTTGCTGACGACCTGCTTGGCGAACAGGCGGCGGTAGGCGTTCTCGACGTATTCCTTCGCCTGAGCGTTCTCCTCCAGCTCGAGGCCGGCGGCCGTGGCGAGGCAGGCGCGGGTGTTGTCATCCCAGTTGGGGCCCATCCCCCCGGTCACGAGCACGAACGTCGGCTTCTGGCCGAGCGCCCAAGTCATCGTGGCGGCCATCTCGGCCTCGACCCGGTCGCAGACCTGGATGGTGCGGACCCGGTAGCCGATGTCGCCGATCCGGTTGGCGATGAAGGCTGCATTTCGGTCGACCACGGATCCCTCCAGGATCTCGCGAGAAACGACCAGGATGATGACGCTCTTGTCGAACAAAAGTTGGCTCCGGTAGACGGTTTCTAGGCGCCTCACGACGGCGGGGGCGGAACCATCGTATAGGAACCGCAGCAATGTTGAAGCGGTAGCCAAGGGGCGGAACAATGGGCTTTTCGAAGCCGTTCCAAGCCACGCACCTGCCAGAACATGACCGACACGACCCCGCCTGACGGCGGCCGGATCACCGACCTCCTGCTCGAGCGGGAGATGCGCGAGAGCTACCTCAACTACTCGATGAGCGTGATCCTCTCGCGCGCTCTGCCCGACGCGCGCGACGGCCTAAAGCCGAGCCAGCGGCGCGTGCTGGTCGCGATGAACGACCTCAACCTCGGGCCGCGCGGCAAGCACCGCAAGTGCGCGAAAATCTGCGGCGACACGTCGGGCAACTACCACCCGCACGGCGAGTCGGTCGTCTACCCGACGCTCGTCGGCATGGCGCAGCCGTTCACTACGCGCTACCCGATGGTCGACAGCCAGGGCAACTTCGGCGCGATCGACGGCAGCCCGCCGGCGGCTATGCGCTACACGGAGGCGCGGCTCGGTTACCCAGCGACCCACATGCTGGAGGACCTCGACAAGGAGACGGTCGACCTCGTCGAGAACTACGACGGCACGCGCATGCAGCCGGTCGTGCTGCCGGGCCGGTTCCCAGGCCTGATCTGCAACGGCTCCACCGGCATCGCGGTCGGCATGGCCGCGAGCCTCGCGCCGCACAACCTCCGCGAGGTCGCGAGCGCGCTCGACAAGCTCTACAGCAACCCGGAGATCTCGCTCGACGAGCTGCTGCAGACCGTGCAGGGCCCGGACTTCCCGACCGGCGGCACCATCATGGGCCGCAGCGGCATCCGCAACGCCTACGCCAGCGGCCGCGGCTCGGTGACCTGCCGCGCGAAGTACCACGTCGAGGAGAAGAAGGGCCGCAAGCAGCTCGTGTTCACCGAGGTGCCCTACCAGATCAAGACCACGACGATCCTGGAGCGCATCCAGCACCTCGTGAAGACGCAGCAGATCGACACGATCAGCGACGTAAACGACGAGTCCAACGACCGCGTCGGCCTGCGCCTCGTCGTCGAGCTTAAGAAGGCCGTCGAAGACGAGATGGTGACCTTGAACAAGCTGTTCAAGATGTCGCAGCTGCAGAGCACCTTCTCGATCATCAACCTCGCGATCGTCGACGGCCGCCCGCGCACGCTCGGCTTCAAGCAGATGCTGGAGTGCCACCGCGACCACCGGATCGACGTGATCCGGCGCCGCACGCGCTTCTTGCTGCGTAAGGCTGAGGAGCGCCTGCACATCCTCGAGGGCTTGCGGCTCGCCGTCGCGAACATCGACGAGGTCATCGAGATCATCAAGTCGTCGGCCAACACCGACGAGGCGCGCCAGCGCTTGGTCGCGCGCTTCGAGCTCAGCGACATCCAGTCTCGCGCGATCCTGAGCATGCGGCTGTCGCAGCTGACCGGCCTGGAGATCGAGAAGCTCGAGGCCGAATACCAAGAGGTCCTCGACAAGATCGCTTACTACAAGACGATCCTCGCGGACAAGGAGGTGCTCTTCGGGCTGATGCGCAAGGACCTCGAGGAGATGGTCGAGCAGTACGGCGACGCCCGACGCACCGTCATCAGCGACGAGGAGGTCGGCAGCTTCGTCGACGAGGACCTCATCCCCGAGGAGATGATGGTCGTCACCTGCACGCACCAGGGCTACATCAAGCGCACCGCCCTCGACCAGTACCGCACGCAGGGCCGCGGCGGCAAGGGCGTCAGCGGCGCAGACTTCAAGGAGGGCGACTTCCTGTGGAAGCTGTTCGTCGCGTCGACGCACGACTACTTGCTGTTCTTCACGAACCGCGGCCGAGTCTACGTAAGGAAGGTCTATGAGCTGCCTAGCTATGGGCGCACCGCGAAGGGGCGCGCGCTGATCAACGTCGTCGAGACGCAAGACGACGAAGAGATCACGATGATCCTTCGCGTCGACGAGTTCGACGACGAGCGTTTCCTTATCAGCGCGACGCGCAAGGGCGTCATCAAGAAGACCGTCCTCAGCGCCTACAAGAAGGTCCGCTCCAACGGGTTGATCGCGCTGGGGCTGGACGACGGCGATGAGCTCGTCGGCGTCAACATGTGCAGCAAAGGCGACAGCATCGTGCTGGGCACCCAGAACGGCATGTCGATCCGCTTCGGTGAAGAGGGCGCGCGAGCGATGGGCCGCACCGCCGTCGGCGTGCGCGGGATCAAGCTCGACGACGACGACGCGGTCTGCGACATGGTCGTGACCGACGGCAGCGGCACGCTGATGACGATCTGCGAGAACGGTTACGGCAAGCGCACCAGCGTGGGCGAGTACCGCGCGCAGACGCGCGGCGGCAAGGGGATCATCGACATCCGGGCGACCGAGCGGAACGGCAAGGTCGTCAACCTCCTCAGCGTCACGGATGAGGACGAGGTGATGATGATCACCAAGGACGGCCAGATCGTCCGCACCGAGGTCGGCGGCATCAGCGTCATCGGCCGCAACACGCAGGGCGTGCGCTGCATCTCGCTGCGCAAGGGCGACAAGCTGGTCAGCGTCGCGCGGATCCCGCAGGAGGAGCCCGAGGTCGCGACAGACGCGCCTAGCGGCGACGAGGAGGCGAAGGGCTGATGGCCGGATACCTCGAGAAGCTGACCGCCGACATGAAGGCGGCGATGAAGGCGCGGGAGCAAGACAAGCTCACCGTGCTGCGGATGATCATCAGCGACATCAAGAAGAAGGCCGAGGCCGAGGGGGAGCTCTCTGACGACGCCGAGCTCGCCATTCTGCAGAAGGCGGTCAAGACGCGGAGCGACACGATCGACCAGGCGAAGGCCGCCGGACGCGACGAGATCGCGGCGCGTGAACAGCTCGAGATCGAGATGATCGAGGGCTACTTGCCCGCGCAGATGAGCGCCGAGGAGGTCGAGGCCAAGGTCCGCGAGGTCGCCGCTGAGATCGGCTTCGAGGGCGGCAAAGACCGCGGCCGCTTCATGAAGGAGTGGATGGGCCGCTACAAGGGCCTCGCCGACGGCAAGGCCGTGCAAGCGGCGCTCGGCAAGCTCTGCTGACGCACGCGCGACAGGTGATCGCACCGCGAGCTGCTGGTTGGTCGGCGTCAGCCAGCGTCCGGCGTTAGCTTCCGCCCCGCCGCGAGCTCGCCGCGGACCCAGGCGCAGACCTCAGCGTCGGTCGCGCGCTGCTCCTCTGAGCGCTTCTTCAGGCTGCGCAGCGGCATCGCGATCCGCATATTGCCGTCGAGGCGTTCGGCGTTGCGCGCCAGGAAGTCCCAGTAGAGCCGCGTGATGGGGCAGGTCTTCTTGGGGTGGAACGCGCAGCTGCCGCAGTAGTCGCTCATCTTGGCGATGTAGGCGCTGCCGGCGACGTAGGGCTTGGTCGTCATCAGCTCGCCGACCCCGTACGTCGCCATCGCGAGCACGTTGGGCTCGACGACCCAGTCGTAAGCGTCGGCGTAGGCGACCCAGAACCAATCCGTCAGCTGGCGCGGCGAGACGCCGAGCAAGGTCCCGAGGTTGCCGAGGATCATCAGCCGGGTGATGTGGTGGCTGTACGCCTCCTCCCAGACGTCTTCGACGACGCGGTCCAGGCACTCGAGCCCCGAAGGCGCCTCACCCCAGAACACCGGGGGCAGGTCGACCTCGCCGCGCAGCACGTTTTGGTCGAGGTCGCGGAAGCCGTCCGTCGCTTCGTGCACGTGTCGGACGAATTCGCGCCACCCGAGGACCTGCCGGACGAAGCCCTCCTTGCTGTTCATCGGCAGGTCGGCGCCTAGCACGTCGTCGACGACCCGCTGCGGCAGCAGGCGGAGGAGGTTGAGCAGCGGCGAGACGCGCGTGTGGAAGAGGTTCGTCGACTTCGTCGACATCGCGTCCTCGTACGGGCCGAAGTGCACCATGCACTCGTCGAGCGCCCAGGCCCACAGGCGCTCTGCGTCGGCGCGCGTCGCTGGCAGGTGCTCTGGGCGCAGCGCGCCAGGGTGGTCGGGGAACGCACTCTCGACCAGCGCGCACACCTCTTCGGTCACGGCGTCGACCTCGAAGGTCGGCAACGGCGGCGCAGGCTGGTCGCCGTCCCAGCGCTCGCGGTTGTCTGCGTCGAAGCTGTACTTGCCGCCGACCGGCTTGCCTGACTCCATCAGCACGCCGGTCCGCTTGCGCACTTGGCGGTAGAACGAGTCCATGCGCCACGGGGGCCCCTTGATCGCGCCGAAGTCCTCGCTGGTCGTCAGCCAGCCGTCGTGCGGGAGCTCCTCGAGGGTGCCGTCGTCGACCAGCGGCTGGAGCTCGACGCGCAGCTCGCGCTCAGCGGGGCGCATGACGCGCATGGCGCCAAGCTCCGCGTGCAGCCCGCGGAGCGTCGTCGCGTAGTCGTCGTCACCAGCGTCGACGTAGCGGACAGCGACGCCGCGCTCGGCCTGCTCGAGCGCGAAGTGGCGCATGTTGGTCATCACCAGCGCGAGCTTCTGCTTGTGGTAGCGGCGCCGCGTGGCCTTCGCTCGGCTCTCGATCAGCACCACGCCGAGCTCTGTGGCGGGCTCGCGCAGCAGCGGGCCGACGCCGTCGTGGAGCTGGTCGTAGGGTATGAAGACCCAACGTCGTGCTCCGCCGAGGCCGCCGGCGCGCTCTCGCAGCAATGTCCCGAACGCGCTCACCTGCGGGGATTCGCCGCGCGCGTGGGATGGATGCGACTAGCGACGCCGCGCCATCAGATACGGCGTGTGCACTCGGTATCCGAGCAGCGGCTGGATCGCGGCGGGCTCGCCGACCGCGTGACCTGGCGCGCGCAAGTACGGGTCGTCCGGTGTCCCGAACACGCCGTCGGGACCG